>JAVWZM010000040.1:0-20832 GCA_036661035.1 Oscillospiraceae bacterium | reverse complement strand
CGCCTATCCACAAAAAATGCAGTCAGCACATATGAAGTCAACCTCTACTAACCACACTATATCACAGCCCACAAGCGGTGTCAATACCAATCATATAAAAAATGATACATATCGAAAATTATCAACAGTTGTAAAATTTTACATGCTAAACTAAATAAAAAAGAACCCCCTCTTAGTGGCTCAAAGGCCGAGCGGCATTATTTCAGCCGGAGAGAATTCTTCTAGCCCAACTATATCACAGCCTACAAGCTGTGTCAATACCCATTATATGCAAAAAAATAAAGCGGAATATTCCTTAGTGGCTCAAAGGCCGGACGGCACCGCCGTGGAAATAGAGAAATCTGCTAGGTTCACTATATCACAGCCCACAAGCTGTGTCAATATCCCTTATGTGCAAAACAATAAAATGTGTTTTGCATAAGTAATGACAGATTGAAAATATGTGGACTTAACTACAAGCGGCAAATGAAACACCGCGACAGTTTTATACTGCCGCGGTGTGCTGTAAATATATTTGATTTGCAAAAAGCCTTTAAATAAACCCAAGTGGGTTTACTACGCTGCCGCCAACAATTACTTCAAAGTGACAATGGTTTCCGGAGGAGTTGCCTGTGGAGCCGACATATCCTATAATTTGCCCACGACCTACTGTAGAGCCTACGCCAACCGCAAGCTGCGAGCAGTGCGCGTAGCGTGTGGAAATGCCATTGCCGTGGTTTATCAAAATGTAGTTGCCGTAGCTATAATGATATCCTGCCTGTACCACAGTGCCGGAATCTGCCGCTACAATCGGCGAGCCGTATGCCGCGCAAATATCCACACCGCGATGCCCGCCTTGCCCAAACTTGGTGGTAACATAGGTAACATTGGGCACAGGATATGCAAAACGGCCTGTGCCAACCACACCGCCTGTGGTGGTGTTTACAAAGTTTTTGGTGCCTATCTGGTCGAGGCGGCTTACCGGCTCGCGCAAAGTTACACGGCTTTGTACAATTTCTTCCACTTGTATACCGTCTATACGCACTATTTCGCTGGTAACCTGTTCTTCGCCCTCGGCACCTTGACGAACGGTTTTCTTTTGGTTTTTAAACAGCTTGTCCGTTTCTTCTGTTTCGGTAGTGAATGGAATAGCCCTTGTATATACAGTTGGTTCTATGGTTTTAACCTGCAAAAAGTTTTCTTGCCTGCTTACCAGCAGCTCGTCGCCTATTGGCATATTATACGATTTTTCGTTCATATGTGGGTTAAGCGCTTGCAAATCTTTCAGCGGTATTCCGTTTTTCTGTGCTATAATCTGGGGGCTGTCGCCCTTTTGCACCACATAAATTTTCTGCCCTTCCACCTCGCCCGTAAGCGTGTTTATTATAGCCGCGCTGTCGGTAATAGAGGTGGTAAAATAAAGCCCAGGTACAAATTGCACGTCTTTTACAAATTCCACACGAATATCAGGTCGCGCCGGATCGGCGTATTTGCCTTTAATTTCATCGAGAGTGCTTTGCAAAAGTGCGCCGTCGGCAGTAACGCCAACAAGGCTGTTGTCTACGTAAATGCCGGTTGCCTCTTGAATTTCGTCGGAGGAGGTGCGGATAAGGCTGTCGGCTATTTGGGTATCGGTGTTTAGCGCACTTTTGTCGGTAACGGATATATTAAAGGTGGGGCGCGCGTTAAATTCTTCCTCGCCGCTTACCTTGCGAATACGCGAGCGCACCATGTTTTGCGCGTCCTCGTACACATTTTCGTTTGCAACATAGCCGATGTTTTCGCCCTTATATTCCACGCTAAGCGCATAGGTGTAATGGAGCATGGTATTTGCAGTATACACCAGCAGCATAGCCGCGCCAACGGGCAAAAGATAGCTTAAAAGGTTTAAAATAAGATGGCGATAGGCAATTATCCCTCGCCCAAAATATGCAAGGCCGGCTTTTGCAGCTTGCTTTTTGCCTTGCTCCAGCTCTGCGCGCATGGTGGAACGAATACCTTTGAAACCGCTTAAAATCCGCGCAATAAACTCGCGTAAATCCTTGGTTAAAATGCCAAAAAAATGCGCAAAATTGTGAAAAATAAAGCTTACAAGCTTGCCAAATACTTGCCTTAGTACCGACAGAGCATAACGAAACCCTCGCGAAAAAGACAAGGCAAAATACTCTGCCTGATATCCTGTGCGATATAAAAACTGGCCAAATGCCACATATAATGAATGTAATGAAAACTCGTCCTGAACAGCAGTGTCGGAATTTACCGCACGCTGCATGGAAAAGGTAAAATGCGTAAGGGGCTTTTTTGCGCGAGATGGCGCGTGCCTTACGCTTTTTTTATTGTTTTTAAACGGCAAACATTCACTTCCTTTCAAAATATTCGCAAAGGTATGCAAAATTCATGAGGGCGGAACGGTCAAGACCGCTGCCTACAATGTATTGTGTTGAATAAAATTATTAAACACCGAATATTAGAGTGTAGAGTATTATCTATACCGCAACCCCACGTTTTGCACATCGCTTAATATTGGTACCAATCATTTAAGATATGGCTGTATACAAACTGAATTGCCTAAAACACTTTTATATTATACACCATGCCATGAAAAAACGCAAAAAAACACAGGCTATAACACACAAATTCCACATATGCGCCTGCATTTGTGCCCTGTGAAAAGGGCAAACAAGCGACCTTGACAAAACAAAATAGTCACTAGTTTGGCGTAAAATATATACCGCTTGTGCCGTTGAAAAGCTGCCAAGGGTTGATGCTCTGATTGCCTATTTTTACCTCGTAGTGCAGGTGTGCGCCTGTGGAAAAGCCGGTTGTGCCGACTTCGCCCACATTATCGCCGGTTTTTATCATATCGCCCTTGTTTACATGCAGCTTAGACATATGGAAAAAATAGCTTTTAATGCCGGCGCCATGTTCTATAACAACTGTGTTCCCCGTTAAAGCGATAAATTCGGCAAAAACCACCTTGCCGTTATTTGGCGCAAGAATCATGGTGCCTTCCCCTGCCGCGATGTCTATACCGCCGTGACGCTCCGGGTTTTTAGAGCCGTTTATGTATCTGCGTAAGCCGTATTCTGTGGTTATTTCGCCAAAAACAGGCTGTTTGAACATGCCTTCCCAATAGGTTTGTGCATCTGCGGTTTCGTAAAGCGGCCATATTTTGGCGCGATATTCGGCATTGGCGGCGGCGGAATTTGCCGTGGAGTCTGCAATGCCTTGGTCGATAGTCATGTTTTGTACGGAAAAATCATTATGTATTATTTTTACAGGATATGCCTTAATAATGTCGCCACAGCGCACTTCTATGGTGTATTCGCCGGGCTCGCGATTATACGAAACAGGCACAAACGCCATTTGCACGCCGCCTATATTTGTGAAAGTAGCCATGCCAAGCTCTGTTTGTATTTCCGGCACGGTTTCGTCCATGATATTAGATACCGCCACGGAAATTACTCCGCCTTGCAAAATGCTGTCGGCAGAAAGAGTAATGGTAGGCTCTACTGCTAAATTGAGCCTTGCGTCAAAATAAAATTCTCCGTTTCCCTCTCGCTCTGCGGCGGGCTTTTGCAGGGTGACAGCGTAAATATATTCACCGTTTGCAGGCAAGCGAAAGCCTGCGTATTCGGCATCTGTACCGTCGAAGATTACCTCGTTGCCGCTTTTTACAATAACCCTTGCGTCAAAGCCTGAGGGCACAGAAAGAGGCACCGTTGCAGATGCGGTTTCGGCGATGATGTCGCCAGCAAGGCTGTGGGGGGCAGAGGAAGATTTAAAAAGCCCATCGCCAAGCACAGGCGCGTTCCATTTATACCCGTTAAGCGTAAGGGGCGACGAGCCGAGGGTGACGGAGATAGCAGGTATTGCGGTGGCATCTGTAGAATAATATAGCCAGCCGACAGTGCCAAAAACCAAAAGAGCGATAAGCCCTAAAACCATCAAAAGCCAAAGAAAAAACTTTTTCAAATATAATCGCCTCCCAATAAAAGAATATATAAAAGCATATATCGGTATATTAGTATAGCACAAAAAGGCAAAATATGATATACTGACATAAGGTATATAATTGCGCGCATCTCTTATAAGATAATGAGAAAACGCGCTTTTTATCGCAACTTGATTTATTATTGTCTTTGTACTTGAGCCTTTTGTAAATTTGCATACAGCAAAGACGAGGGCTTTTAGTATTACAATAATAAGTAAAATTGCTGTGTAAACATTATTCAAAGCTATGAGGCGGTGTTTTAGTGGACGAGCTTGTTTTGGCGCGCGAAGAAATAGACGAGATAGACGGGCAAATGGCAGTGCTATTTCAAAAAAGAATGACGGCGGTAAAGCGCGTGGCATTATATAAAAAAGCAAATGGAAAAGCTGTACTGGACTCGGCGCGCGAGGAGCTTGTGGTGCAAAAAAACCTAAAGCGCCTTGATAGCGAGGAGCAAGCGGATTTGTACGAGCAGTTTATCCGCAAGGAAATGGAACTTTCAAGGGCGTATCAAATGCGCGTGCTGCATGAGGACGTGGTGGCGTATCAAGGCGCAGAGGGCGCTTTTTCTCACATTGCCCTTACAAGGCTGTACCCAAACGCCACACAAAAGCGGTGCGAAACCTTTGAGGGCGTGTTTGAGGCGGTGGAAAACGGCGAGGCGGCATTTGGCGTATTGCCTTTTGAAAATAGCTTTGCCGGCGATGTGTCTGAGGTGCTTGATTTGTGCTTTGCACATAGCCTTGTGGTGCGTGCGGTGTACGATTTGCCCGTAACGCATAACCTTTTGGCGCAAAAAGGCGCACAGCTATCAGACATAAAAGACGTGTATTCCCACGCACAGGCAATAAGCCAGTGCAGCAGGTTTTTATCGTCTATGAATTTATCCTTTCACGAATATGCAAACACTGCACTTGCCGCGCAATATGTAGCGCAAGCGCAAGATAAAACCAAGGGGGCAATAGCGTCCTTGGAAACGGCAAAGCTTTACGGCCTTGAGGTTTTGGCAAAGGATATAAACACAAGTGCCGACAATACCACACGTTTTATTGTGGTAGGGCGCACATTAATGCAAAGCGGCAACCGTTTTGAGCTTTTATTTACAGTAGAGCATAGGGCAGGCAGCCTTGCGCAGGTGGTGGAAACTATTGCCGAAAAGGGCTTTAACCTTGAATGTATTAAAAGCCGCCC
Organism: Oscillospiraceae bacterium; assembly: GCA_036661035.1. Classification (GTDB taxonomy): domain Bacteria; phylum Bacillota; class Clostridia; order Oscillospirales; family Ruminococcaceae; genus JAGPHI01. The sequence goes on along the minus strand of JAVWZM010000040.1, from coordinate 15,668 downwards.
AATGCCGAAGCTTGCGTGGCAATATTATTTTTATGCGGAGCTTGTGGGCGACGCAGGCGGAGCCGCCGGCAAGGACCTTATAGACGCGCTTGAGAAAATCTGTAAAAAGGTGCGCCTTTTGGGGGTATATCAAAAATGAATACAGGGAATGTTTCCATGAAATTAACAATGCGCCTAGGGGTGCAAAGCTACGATATTATCATAAAGCGTGGCGCGCTTTCCCACGTGGGCAGCCTTGGCAATTTAAACCGTAAGGTGCTGATAGTTACAGACGTAAATGTGCCTGAGGCATATGCCAAAACAGTGAAAAAGCAATGTAAAGACGGCTACGTGCTGCGCTTGGCAGCAGGGGAAGAAACCAAAAGCTTTGCAGGACTGGAATGTATTTGCAAGGCGCTTTTAGACCATGGGTTTACACGCTCCGATGCTGTGCTTGCCCTTGGCGGCGGCGTGATAGGGGATTTGGCGGGCTTTGCCGCGGCATCTTATATGCGCGGTATATCGTTCTTTAATGTGCCAACCACTACGCTTTCTCAAATAGATTCCTCCATAGGCGGCAAAACCGCCATAAACCTTGAGGGAACCAAAAACATAGTAGGTGCGTTTTATCAGCCCGAGCTTGTGGTGATAGATCCCGACACCCTTAAAAGCCTGCCGCGCCGCCATTTTATAAACGGACTTGCCGAGGCCGTAAAAGCAGGGCTTATTGCCGATGAAGAGCTGTTTCGCATATTTGAATATGAGGATATAGATGAAAACCTAGAGGAAATACTGCGGCGCAGCCTAATGGTGAAAAAGAATATCGTGGAGGTAGACGAGCGAGAGCAGGGGCTTCGCGCCATGCTGAATTTTGGGCATACAATAGGCCACGCTATCGAAAGCGCAAACGGGCTGTCGGGGCTGTATCATGGCGAATGTGTTGCGCTTGGCATGCTGCCAATGACGAAAACGCCTGACCTGCGTGTGCGCCTTCGCAATGTGCTTAAACGCGTGGGCTTACCCTCGCGCATAAGCTATAATGGCGACGAAATATATTCTTATTTAACTCACGATAAAAAGGCAGATGGCGCAGATATTAAAATAGTGCAGCTTTACGACGTTTGCGATGCGCGTATAAATAAGGTGCCAATAGAGGATTTGCGCGGCATTATCAAGGAGGGCGTAAGATGAGTGATAGCTTTGGCAGCGCAATTAAAGTGACAATTTTCGGCGAAAGCCATGGCATGGGCGTGGGCGCGGTGATAGACGGGCTGGCGGCAGGTGTTGAAATAGACAGCGAATTTATGCGCGCCCAAATGGAGAAACGCCGCGCAAAAGGCGCAATATCCACACAGCGGCACGAGAAAGACGAAGTGCGGTTTTTGTCGGGAGTATATAATGGGCATACTACAGGCACTGCGCTATGCCTGATGATAGATAACAACAACACCAAAAGCGAAGATTACGCTAAAACGGAAAAGCTTTTGCGCCCCGGACATGCGGATTATACAGCCGAGGTAAAATATGGCGGCTTTGCAGACGCGCGTGGCGGCGGGCATTTTAGCGGCAGGCTCACTGCACCGATTGTGGCGGCAGGCAGCATATTTACGCAGCTTTTATCCAAAAAAGGCGTTTCCATAGCCACCCATATTGCACAGTGTGCAGGCATAAAGGACGATGCTTTTTCTGCCGACGCAAGCATTTTGCAAGGGCAAATAGCGGCGCTGAATAGTGCGGATTTTGCCGTATTGAATAGCGAGAAAAAAGAAGAAATGCAAAACGCCATTAAAAAGGCGGCGCAAGATGGCGACAGCGTTGGCGGCATATTGGAAACCGTGATTACAGGCGTGCAGGCAGGAATAGGCGAGCCGTTTTTTGGCAGCGTGGAAAGCGAATTATCCGCGCTTTTATTCAGTATTCCGGCTGTAAAGGGCGTGGAGTTTGGCGCAGGCTTTGCCTTTGCGGATATGCAAGGCAGCAAGGCGAATGACGCGTTTTGCATAGAAAACGGCAAAATAGCCACAAAAACCAACAATAACGGCGGCATAAACGGCGGCATTGCAAACGGTATGCCCATAATTTTGCGCACGGTGATAAAGCCCACACCAAGCATCTATAAAGAGCAGGATACCGTGGATTTTGCCAACATGAAAAATGCGAAAATTACTATTAACGGCAGGCACGATCCGTGCATTTTGCACCGAGCGCGCGCCGTGCAGGACGCTATGTGCGCATTTGGCTTGGCAGATTTATATTCCGTGTGCTTTTCAAAGGCATGGCAGGGGGAGCAAAAATGGAATACGGACTGATTGGCGGCGTGCTGGGGCATAGCTTTTCAAAGCCCATACACGAGATGCTTGCCGAATATAGTTATATTCTTTGCCCCTTGCCCACGGTGGCGGAATTTGACGCGTTTATGGCGAAAAAAGATTTTAAAGCGATAAATGTTACTATACCTTATAAAGAAAAGGTGCTGACATATTGCGACTATATAGAGCCGCAGGCGGCAGAAATCGGTGCTGTAAATACCATTGTAAATAAAAACGGCAAGCTTTACGGCTATAATACAGACTTTAAGGGGCTTTATTATTTAATGTGCAGCCTTGGCGTGGATATAGCGGATAAGCATGTAATGATACTTGGCACAGGCGGTACACAAAAAACCGCCGAGGCAGTGGCAAGGGCAATGGGCGCAGGGCGCATTACCGCTGTAAGCCGCCATAAAAGCGACATTGCTATTGATTATGCCGAGGCACTCGCCATGGCAGATACAGAAATTATCATAAATACAAGCCCCGTTGGCATGTACCCCAATTGCGACGCAAGCCCTATTTCTCTTGACAATTTCCCGCATTTGTGCGGCGTGGTGGACGTGGTGTATAATCCGCTGACCACCGCACTGGTGGCAGACGCACGCGCAAGGGGCATTAAAGCCGTAAACGGGCTTTTAATGCTGGTGGCGCAGGCGAAATTTGCGTCTGAATATTTTACGGGGAATACTATAGACAATGCAGAGATAAACAAAATAGAGCTTGCGCTGCGCCGCGAACGAGCGAACCTTGTGTTAATCGGCATGCCCTCCTGCGGCAAAAGCTCTCTTGGCAAAATGCTTGCGAAAACACTGGGAAAGAAATTTGTGGATTTAGACGCTGAGGTGGAAAAGGCAGAAAGCATGCCCATAAGCCGAATATTTGCCGAAAAGGGCGAAGAATATTTTCGCGATGCAGAAACACGGGCCGTTAAAAAGGCGGCAATGCAAAACGGCATGGTGATAGCCACAGGGGGCGGCGCTGTGAAACGCGGCGAAAATGTACGCGCTCTTAGGCAAAACGGCGTGATTGTATACATTAAGCGCGACATAACGGCTTTGGCAATAGGCGGCGCGCGGCCATTATCCACAAACGAAGCTGCACTTTTGCAAATGCAAAAAGAGCGAGAGCCTTTATATAAAGCGGCGGCAGATGGCGAAACGGACAACGTAAACATAGACGATACGGCGCTTGCCATTGAGGAGATTTATTATGAAATTTTACATAATTAACGGGCCTAATCTTAACATGCTCGGCGTGCGCGAACCGGCTATTTATGGCAAAATCACATATGGTGGCCTTTGCGAATATGTAAAAGAAAAGGCAATGGAGCAAGGCCACGAGGCGGCGTTTTTCCAGTCGAACCACGAGGGGGATATTGTAGACGCAATACAAAGCGCCCTTGGCGTATATGACGCTATTGTGATAAACCCTGCGGCGTACACCCACACAAGTATCGCCATATTAGACGCCCTTAAAGCGGTGGCACTGCCCTGCGCAGAGGTACATATATCCGACGTGACAAAGCGCGAGGCATACAGGCAGATAAGCTATGCAGGCGAGGCTTGCTGCTGCCATTTTATAGGGCAAGGCATAGAGGGCTATGTAAACGCAATAAAAGCATTGGCGGAATACGCTGCAAAATAAACGAAGATTTATGGATTGCGCAGAATGTACATTGCAATTTGTACGCTATATAAAAGCTTTACATGTGAGGGTAAGCCGCCATACAAGCTTTAAAATAATTCAACAAAGTAAAGAGGAAATATAATGATTATCAGCACAAAGCGCGGTACGCCGCCCGAGGAAATACAAAAAATAATAACCGAATTTGAAGACATGGGGCTTTCGGTTACTTTGATACGCGGCACGGATTACAACGTGTTTGGCCTTGTGGGCGACACCACAAAGGTGGACGAAAAACGCGTGCGCGCAAACCCATTTGTAGAGGACGTTACCAGAGTAGCGGCACCTTATAAAAAGGCAAACCGCCTGTTCCACGAGGCGGATACCATAGTTGATGTATCCGGTGTAAAGGTGGGTGGCAAGGAAAAGGTTGTGGTTATAGGCGGCCCGTGCAGCATAGAGGGCGAAGACGCCACAGTAGATATTGCAAAGCAGGTAAAGGCGGCAGGCGGCTCCATGTTGCGCGGCGGCGCATATAAGCCGCGCACCTCGCCATATGCTTTCCAAGGCCTTGAAACGCAGGGTATAATGGACATGGTAAGGGCGCGAGAGGTAACAGGTTTGCCTATTGTAAGCGAGCTTATGAGCGAAACCAAGGTAGACGAGTTTGAAGAATATGTAGACCTTGTGCAAATCGGCGCGCGCAATATGCAAAACTTTAATCTTTTAAAAGCGGCAGGCAAAATGAGCAAGCCCATTTTACTAAAACGCGGCCTTGCAAACACCATTGAAGAATGGATAATGAGCGCGGAATACATTATGGCGGGCGGCAACGAAAACGTTATTTTCTGCGAGCGCGGCATACGCACCTTTGAAAAGTATACCCGAAACACCTTGGATTTATCTGTAATTCCCATTTTAAAGCAGAAAAGCCATTTGCCTATCATTATTGACCCAAGCCACGCAACAGGCGATTGGCGTCTTGTGGAAAGCATGGCACTTGCGGCTGTGGCGGCAGGGGCAGACGGGCTTATAATAGAGGTGCATCAAAGCCCCGAGCTTGCGTGGAGCGACGGCGCACAAAGCCTTAAACCCGAAAAGTTTAAAAGCGTAATAGATAAATGCCGAAAAATCGCCGAGGTAGTAGGGCGAGAAATGTAATTGTGGAGGCAAGGCGTATGCGAGCAATATTTGGGACGTCTGTATTAAGCGGCACAGTAAAAGTGCCGCCCAGTAAAAGCATGGCGCATCGCGCTATATTGGCGGCAGGTTTAGCAAGAGGCTTTACCCGCATATATAACCTTGCCTATTCCAAGGATATCGCTGTAACCATAGGCGGTATAAGGCAGCTTGGCGCAAAGGTTACGCCCTCTACAGGCAAAGCGGAAATAGAGGGGCGCGGCGGGTTTGGCACAATAATGCACCCTATCCAATGCGGCGAAAGCGGCAGCACACTTAGGTTTTTAATTCCTCTTGCCTCCCTTACAGGGCAGCAGGTTACCTTTGTGGGCGCAGAGCGTTTGTTTGAACGGCCACAGCAAATTTATGCGGATATCTTTAAAAGCCAAGGGCTTACCTTTCGCCAAACTCAAAACAGCATCACCCTTCAGGGGGCTTTGGCGCCGGGCAGCTACACCATACCGGGCAATGTAAGCAGCCAGTTTATAAGCGGGCTTTTGTTTGCTATGCCACTGATGCATGGCGACAGTGTAATAAATATTATTCCGCCATTTGAAAGCAAAAGCTATGTTAAGCTTACTCTTGCCGCCTTGCGGGATTTTAATGTCAAAGCGGAATTTACAGACGAAAACACTATTGAAGTGTTGGGAAATCAGCCATATTACCCCTGCGAATATACCGTAGAGGGCGATTTTTCTCAAAGCGCCTTTTTTGCGGTGCTTGGTGCTGTAAAAGGGGATATATCCGTCACGGGGCTGCGCTGCAATTCTTTACAGGGCGACAGAGCCATTATGGACATACTCAAACGCTGCGGTGCTAAATACGACGAAATTGACGGCGGATATTTCTTTCATAAATCCACATTAAAAGCTACGGAGATAGACCTTGCCGATTGCCCCGATTTAGGCCCTATATTAATGACGCTCGGTGCGCTGTGCAAGGGCAAAACAGTGATACACAATGCCGAGCGTCTGCGCATTAAAGAAAGCGACCGCATTGCGGCAATGGAACAGGAGCTGGCAAAGCTAGGCTGCGAGGTGTCGTCCTGCGAGGGCACAGTTACTATTACCGGTGCAAAGCTGCACGGAGCAGACGACCTTTTTTCTCACAACGACCACCGCATTGCAATGGCGCTTGCCGTGGCGGTGCTGGCAAGCGGCGTGGCTGCCGAAATAAGCGGAGCCGAGGCGGTGGCGAAAAGCTATCCCGATTTTTACGACGATTTACTGAGTTTAGGTGCAAAGGTGGATATACCCGATGAGTGAAAATAATATATGTATAGTTGGTCTTGGGCTTATGGGCGGTAGCTATGCCATGGCACTTACCAAGGCAGGCAAACAGGTTACAGCCATAGATAAAAATAGCGAAAGCATAACATATGCCGAGCAAAGCGGTATAATAAAATGCGGAAAAACCGAGGACTACGAGCGTCTTTTAAGTGAAGCGGACGCCGTAGTTTTCGCGCTTTATCCCCATGCCTTTATAGATTTTGTGAGGGATAATCAAAAATATTTTAAAAGCGGTGTAATTATCACAGACGTTACAGGCGTGAAAAGCAATGTTGTAGAGCCGATACAAAGCTTTTTGCGCGAAGATGCGGAGTTTATCTCCTGCCACCCCATGGCAGGGCGCGAGGTAAGCGGAGTGGAATTTGCCGACGACAGCATTTTTAAAGGGGCAAATTTTATCATTACGCCCACGGAGAAAAACACGGCACGCGGGCTGGATTTTGCCTATAACCTTGCGCATTTGCTTGGCGTTCATCACATAAGCGAGCTTTCGGTTGAACAGCACGATAAAATGATAGGCTATGTAAGCCAGCTTACCCACGCTATTGCCGTAAGCCTTATGAACGCAAGCGACAATACCCACCTTGCCGAATATACAGGCGACTCCTTTAGGGATTTAACGCGCATTGCCCGAATAAACGAAGTGATGTGGAGCGAATTATTTTTAATGAACAAGGATATACTGTGTGAGGAGATAGACAGCTTTTGCGGCGCAATGCAGGAGCTGAAGCATTGCCTTGCAAATAGCGACGAGGAGGGGCTTAAAAAGCTTTTTGTCACCTCCACAAAGCGCAGAGGGGAATTTAATAAGAGATAAAACACAGTTTTTTAACGATTTTCACTGTTTCTTCACGTTAAAACGAAATCTTGTTCACAGCTTGGCGATATAATAAATGCATAGATAAAATGCATCTGCGAATAAAATAATATAAAGCGGAAAACAATCGGGCGCAGAGGCATTAAAGATATAATTTATGGAGGATATAAATATATGAACAACGATTGGGAATTTGATTATTCGGGTAATTACAATAACCCGTACGCTCAGCAGCAAATGCCAACATTAGAGCCGAAAAAGAAAAAGGGCGGCGCAAAGCATGTGCTTGCGGCAGTGGCGCTTGTAACCGCGTGCGGCGTGGTAAGCGTGGGCGGAGGATATCTTGGCGCGTCACTTGGCGGCAAAAACAGCACCGTGCTGTATCAGGCACCGCCTACCGCAGAGGCGAACACAGCACAGGGCAGCGGCTTATCTGCAAACGTGTCGGGGGGCGGCATGTCCGTGTCGCAAATTGCGGCAAAGGCAGGCCCCAGCGTGGTGGAGGTAGTAACCGAGGGCATGCAGACCGATAGCTTTTTCGGCCAACGCATTGTAAGCGGCGCAGGCAGCGGAGTGATTATTTCCGAGGACGGATATATTATTACAAATAACCACGTGGTAGATGGTGCAACAAATATTAAGGTAACTCTTTCAGATAAAAACAGCTACGAGGCAAAGGTAATAGGCGTCGACTCCAAAACAGACATCGCCGTGATAAAGGTAGATGCAAAGGGCTTGCCGGCGGCAACAATAGGCAATTCTGATAATTTAATAGTGGGCGAAGAAACAGTAGTAATCGGCAACCCCATGGGCACCTTGGGCGGTAGCGTAACAAACGGCATTATTTCCGCCCTTAACCGCGATATAGTAGTAGGTGGCCAAACCATGAATTTGCTGCAAACCAACGCGGCAGTTAGCCCCGGCAATTCCGGCGGCGGCTTATTCAACGGAAAAGGCGAGCTTGTAGGCATTGTAAACGCCAAATCCGCGGGCACAGGCTCTGAGGGCATCGGCTTTGCCATACCTATCAATACGGCAATCGGCGTGGCAACAGATTTAATGGATAAGGGCTATGTTTCGGGGCGTCCTGCCATGGGCATTAGCGTGCTTTCTGTAGAAGATGTTCAAACAGCTATCGCAAGCGGCAAAGACAGCCTTGGCGTGTTTGTCACCAAGGTAAACGACGGCGGCGCGGCAGATAAAGCAGGGCTTAAAGTAAACGACAGGTTTATAAGCGTCAACGATACAGCAGTGCAAAGCATGAAGGACATTAGCTCTGTTTTGGACAAATGCAAGGTAGGCGACAAGATAAAGCTGCAAGTGGCGCGTGGCGGCCAAGTGGTAAGCACAGAGCTTGTGCTAGAGGAAATGCAGCAGCCTAAATAGAATATAAAAAGCAAGCATTTTAAAAAGTAGGCTGCGGCGCAAAGCATATTTGCACCGCAGCCTGTTTTTGTATTTGAATGGCGTATGCAGGCGGCAGAAACGGGCATATAAGTATGTCTTACGGTGCTTTTGCCGAAAATAGGCAGGGCAAGGATATGATATTTGATGTGCTTTTGACATTGTAGTTGAAAAGTTTTTTGTGATATAATAGCCTAGTGCTTTGGAATAGCTTTATTCGCACACAAGACTTTACGCGCCGCGCTTTAGTGGCAGAAGGAGTAAAAATGAAAAAGGTTTACACAGGTAAAACCAAAGATGTTTTCGCAATGGATAATGGCAATTATTTGCTGAAATTTAAAGACGATATGACAGGGGAAAACGGCGTTTTCGATCCGGGAGCAAACACAGTGGGCGCGCATATCGAGGGCATCGGGCGCGAAAACTTAAAAGTGAGCGTCAAATTTTTCAACCTTCTTAACGCGGCAGGCATTAAAACCCATTATATCGGCGCAGATATAGACGCATCTACCATGGAGGTGCTTCCTGCAACTCCTTTTGGCAAAGGGCTTGAGGTTATATGCCGCTTGCGCGCAGTTGGCAGCTTTTTGCGCCGATACGGTGCATATGTAAACGACGGCGACAAGCTGGATTACTATGTGGAAATGACAATTAAAGATGACGACCGCGGCGATCCGCTTATCACAGAGGAAGCCCTTTCTATGCTTAATATCATGACAAGCGAGCAGTATCACGCCATATCAGACGCCACTAAAAAAATAACCAAGCTTGTGGCAGACGAAATAGCCGCAAAGGGCGCAGAGCTGTACGACATTAAGTTTGAATTTGGCTTTAACGACAGCGAGGTTATCCTAATAGACGAAATAGCAAGCGGCAATATGCGCGCTTACGCAAACGGCGAAAGCCTAAGCCCAATGGAGCTTACTGCCATATTGCTGAAATAATAACACACAAAAGCTGCCGTATGTTTTGCGGCGGCTTTTGTTTTTATTGCAGTAATTAGACAAAAATATAATTGTAAATAGTCAAAACTTATGCTACAATATAAATATATATGATACAAGGGGGGCTTTTCATGCGACTGATTACAAGGTCGGATTTTGACGGACTGGTTTGTGCCGTTTTTTTAAAAGAGGCAGGCATTATAGATTCCTATAAATTTGCGCACCCTAAAGATTTACAAGACGGGATAATATCTGTGTGCGAAAACGATTGTCTTGCAAATGTGCCATTTGTAGAGGGCTGCGGCCTGTGGTTTGACCACCATTCCAGCGAGGCCGAGCGCAACGCTTATAAGGGCAAATATATCGGAGATAGCCGTCCGTCGCCAAGTGCCGCGCATATTGTGTACGATTATTACGGCGGAAAAGAGCGCTTTCCGAAATTTGACGCGCTTTTAGAAGCAGTGGACAAGGTAGACTCTGCCAACCTTACCACAGACGACGTTTTGCGCCCGTCACCGTGGATATTGCTTGGCTTTATCATGGATCCGCGCACAGGGCTTGGCCGCTTTCGCAACTTTACAATCAGCAATTATCAGCTTATGGAAGAGCTGATTGACTGGTGCAGAAGCCTTAGCATTGAAGAAATAATGGAAAAGCCCGATGTAAAAGAACGCTGCGATATGTACAAGGAGCAAACGGAGCTTTTTGTGGAGATGATACACGAATATACCCGTGTTGAAAACGGCGTAATCATTTCAGATTTGCGCGGTGTAGAGCCAATATATACAGGCAATCGCTTTATGATTTACAGCCTATACCCAGACGCGAATATTTCCGCATGGATTGTTTCGGGCCGTGGCGGAGAGGGCTGCTCTGCGGCTGTAGGCCACAGCATTATCAACCGCACTTGCAAGATAGATGTAGGCGCGTTAATGCTAAAATACGGCGGCGGCGGGCATAAAGCTGTAGGCACCTGCCAATTTTCCACCGAAAATATGGACGAGATGCTGCCCATGCTGATAGCAGAGCTTACGGCAATGAATAGCTAAACCATAAAAAGGAGCTGTGCGCAAAATATATTGCGGCGGCTCCTGCTTTTTATATATGCATAAAAGGCGCAAGAGTTTTGAAAATATGCAAAAATCTTTCACAGCTTGCACATATTGGGGCATTATTATATTATCAGTACAACAAATAGCGGAGGTGCCACCATGGTAAAGATATTAATAGTAGACGATGAGCCGCGTATTCGCGAGCTTATAAGCGAGCATTTGCAGCACGAGGGCTTTGCCTGCGAGGAAGCAACAGACGGCTCTGCCGCCTTGGCGGCTTTAAGCGTGGGCGGAATAGACTTGGTAATACTGGATATCATGATGCCCTTTGTAGACGGAATGACCTGCCTTCGCGAGATGCGCCGCCGCAAAATAGACACGCCTGTAATCATGCTTACTGCCAGAGGCGAAGAATACGACAAGCTTTCGGGGCTTGAAAACGGCGCGGACGATTACGTGGTGAAGCCCTTTAGCCCAAGGGAGCTTGTAGCAAGAGTAAAGGCGGTGCTTTCGCGCACCTTGCCCAAAGCGCAAAGCGACGGAGAAAGCTTTGTTTTTGGCGATTTGATAATAGACACCGCGTCGCATAGCGTAAAAATAGCAGGTGCGGACGCGGCACTTACGCCAAAGGAATTTGATTTGCTTGTTTTCCTCGTAAGCAACCGTGGCATCGCTCTTTCGCGGGAGAAGATATTGCAAAAGGTGTGGAATTACGACTATTTTGGCGAAGACCGCACCGTGGATACTCATGTGAAAATGCTTCGCAGCCACATTGGAAAATACAGGGATAATATAGTTACCGTGTGGGGCATAGGCTATAAATTTGATCCAAAGGCAAAATAGGTGATGCATGTGAAGGGGAAATGGTTTCGCAGTATCAGGCATAAATTAATGGTTTTTGTTTTGCTTGTAGGCGCTGTGCTTATAGGCCTTGTTTGGCTTTTAAATGTGCAGCTTTTAGAGCCGACTTATGTGGATATGATAGAAAACGAGCTTGCGAAGATAGCCGATACCACTGCGGAGCTAATAAATAAGCACGGAGATATTTATAAAAACGAAGGCGGTAAAATCACCTTTAACGAGGAGTTTTACGAGGAATTAAATGGCCAAAATATGCCTATTTCGGGCAAATGCTTCGAGATAGTCACCATGAATAATCTTCATCTTTTAGGCTACGAGGGCTTAAACGAGCATTGCCTTTTGCACCCACCGGGTAAAAGCATTTCCTTTTTTGGCTCAAGTGACAATAGCGACAAATGGTACACCCCTGCGGCAATGTCTATGCGCGCGCAAATTTTGGCAGGAGGCAGCAATAAATATACTATAGAGGGCGACCGACCGGGCATAGAGCAAATGGTGGTGGCGCGCCGCGCCGGCGATTATATGGTAATAGTGTCCACAGGGCTAGAGCGCATAGGGCAGGCAACTATCGTGCTGAAACGCCAGATGATTTTGGTGGTTTTAATAGTGCTTTTAGTAAGCATACCGGGCGCGTATATCTTTAGCCGCTGGTTTACAAAGCCCCTTTCAAAGCTTTCTGCCGCCGCTTGCGAAATGGCAAAGGGAAACTACAAGGTGCGTGTAGATGTGCCGGGCCACGACGAAATAGGCGCACTGGCGGAAGATTTTAACCTAATGGCAACAGAGGTGGGGCGCACGGCTCAGCTACAGCGAGATTTAATTGCAAACATCAGCCACGATTTGCGCACGCCGCTTACATTAATTAAGGGCTATGCCGAAACAGTGCGTGATTTAACAGGCGACAACCCCGCAAAGCGTGGGGAACAGCTAGATGTAATAATAGACGAAACAGACCGCCTTTCTGCCCTTGTAAATAGCGTAATGGAGCTTAGCAAATATTCCGCAGGCACCGAAAAGCTGAACTGTGTGGACTTCGATTTGGCACAGCTATGCGACGAGGTGGCATACAAATATAGCGACATTTGCGCCAAAAATTCATACAATCTGCAAGTGGACGCAAGCGAAGAATGTATCATAAACGCAGATCCGGACATGATGAGCCGCGTTGTGCATAACCTTTTGGCAAACGCTTTGCATCACGTAGGCAAAGACGGATATATCGGCGTAAATGTGCATAAGCTGGAAGGGAAAACACGGGTAGAGGTGGTGGATCATGGCGAGGGCGTGCCACCCCAGGATTTACCCTATATATTTGACAAATACTATCGCACAAGAGCAAGCGAGGGCAAGGTGGGCACAGGGCTTGGGCTTTCTATCAGCAAGGCAATATTAATCAATCACGGCTTTAGCTTTGGCGTGCAAAGCGTCATGGGAGAAGGCTCTGTATTTTGGTTTGAAACTAAATAATTTGCACAGTTAAAACTGCATAGCAGTTTTAATAAACAATTCTGCGGAATTGTCCGTTAAAAAGCTTATCCTAATGTGCGTGCTATCGCACATGCACAGTTAAAACTGCACAGCAGTTTTAAGAGAAAGGTAAATGGCAAATAAGGCGTTATTGCGGCTGCCTTTTTGCAAAGCCTTTCTTTTTTTCTGCGGCTGTGCAATAATAAGCATAGCAAATTTGTATTATTATCACAGGGGGGATTTTCATGTACGGTGAAACCACCGACACAAACGCCTTTGTACATTGCGGTGACGAGCGTTTTACCATGGACGCAGTGTTTTTAAAATATGGGCAAACGGTTTTCCGCGCGGCATATGCTTTTGTAAAAAACACACACGATGCCGAGGATATTACACAAGAGGTTTTTATCAGCCTTATGCGCACCATGCCCTTGTTTGAAAGCGGCGAGCATTGCAAGGCTTGGCTTTTACATGCCGCGGCAAACCGCTGTAAAAGCTTTTTCAAAAGCGCATGGCAGCGCAAAACCACAGGCATAGAAGAAAATTTCCCCGACGAAAGCTTTACGCAAAGCGAGGGCGCAGTTGCCAATGCCGTAAGCGCGCTGCCGCTAAAATATCGCGAGGTTATTTATTTGTATTACATAGAGGGCTATAAAGCAAAGGAGCTTGCCTTGCTTTTACATATGCCGCAAAACACTGTTCTTTCGCGGCTTTCCCGCGGAAGGGGCTTATTGAAAGACGCCTTGAAAGGAGATTTCGACATTGAATAAAAACGATTATATTTCTGCAATGCAGCATGTAAAAATGAGCGAAGAATTTAAAGCAGAAACCTTGAAAAAGCTTGCCGAAACCTCAACAGAGGGCGGCAAAAAGCCGATTTACTTTAAAAAATATATCATGGCGGCGGCTTGCGTACTAATAATGCTTGCGGCGCCTATTGCCATTGGCTCCTACAGCAAGCTGAACATGGCAAAATCCGCGCCCCAGATGGCACCGCAAGACAGAGCCATTCAGTCTGCACCTGCAGCGGCAAAAAGCCCCATGCTTTCAGGCGCAGCCATGGCAGAAAATGCCGACGGCGGCGCAGGGGAAAAGGCAGACCTAGCCAACGAAAAAGCTGCTTTAAACTCGGAGGAGTTTGGCGCAGCTGCCGAAAACGCGCAAGACGCAGCGTCACCCACAGCCGCCCTAGACCACGCGAGGGAGATTGTGCTAAATGGCGGCGCATATAAAGAAACGGCGGATAAAACAGGCGGATATAATATAGACGCCTTGGAGATAATCAGCGAAGAATTGCTGACGGACGAGGCAAATGGCAAGGACAATATTTTTAAATTTACCGTGCGCGAAAAAAACGCAGATCTGCCATTAACCCTATACGTTGCCCTTGATAAAAACGAGTGGCGTTTCCTTTTGGACTGATAGGTACAGCGCAAGGCATAGCCGCCTTATAGCGGCTATACAAAAACAACATTAAAAAACCAAGGTGCGGCAAAATTGTATTTGCCTTACCTTGGTTTTACTTTATCTTGCTTTAGCTTTTGTACTGTTTTTGCAAAATGCCGCTGTGCAATCGCAAAATTATTTAATATCCACGCCGCCGAAAACAGACACACAGTTTATAAAAACAGTGGGTAGGCTTTTATCTCTGGCAGGCACAGTGCAATCCACACCGCCGAAAATGGGCACAGAGCGAAACATTACCTGCACCTTATCATCTACAAAAATATCCACACCGCCAAAAATAGCAGTTGCCTCTACGGTAATGTCCTTTGTTATCACAGCACCGCGCAAATCCAAATCCACACCGCCAAACACGGCTGTACAGGACACGCCTTTACATTCGCGGCCGTTAAAGCTACCGCTGTTTCCGCAAAACACCGCCAAAAGGTCCGAGCCGCAGCTAGAGTTCCAATTATGTGGTTCGGTTTTATTGCTTGCGTTATAATGGCTTGTGCCGTCTGCGTTTTCAACATTTACATTGCCGTCGGCGCTTTGATATCCGGATTGATTGTCGCCCGTGCGGAAATTATGACGAAAAACAATGGCAAGCCCTATCACAATTAAAATTACAGGCAGAAAAAGCTTGCCCACAATATTGCGCGGCAAAATGTCTTGCGCGCTCAGCAGCAAAAGCACACCTACCGCAAGGCCAATGGAATTTCCTGTGTTAAAGCCGCGCTGTATAATGCCGATAATGCAGGGAACGATAATAAATAAAGTCCACCAGCCGCTAAAAAATAAATCGAATTGCCACACGTTAAATGCGTTTCCCGCAAAGCCGACACCGGCTAAAATAAACGCAATTCCCCATAGAGCATTGCCTATTTTATATCTCATATAATTGCCCCCTTTTATTGTTTATATTATACATGATATAATATTACCGTGTCAATATTAACTATAGCCACATTCGGATTTTACCAAATTTGAAACTGTAGCAACTTGACATATTATTGTCTTTGTAAACAACCTTTTGTCAAGTTGCATACAGCAAAGACGGGACTTTGAGTAGGACAGTCAAAAGTAAAATTGCTGTTAATGTACAAGCATTATGCAAAATTTGTAAGGCAAGCCGGATTTTATGAACATATTATAAAAGTTTTAAAGATAAACGCTTTTTATATTGTATAATAATTAATATCACGGTATAATAATTATTATACAATATTATATTTGCACATGGCGCACATCGCCATAAAACACTATGCAATAGGGGGCGAGCTATGCTTATTTTAAAA
>JAVWZM010000039.1:0-21027 GCA_036661035.1 Oscillospiraceae bacterium | reverse complement strand
TTGGATTGTGCGGTTGCTCTCAAATGCGCTGGTAGCAAGGGTTTGCGGGTTCTATATAAAAAGGGCACCGCTTTTTGAATGCGGCTGAATTACCGCTGCCGAAAAAGGGCGCTACTTATTGTTTTCTGTGTTATGGCTTGGTTTGAAACATAGGATTTTCGTACTATTTAAGTTTTGAGATTGCTATACCGTTTATTGCTTGCGAGTTCGAGTCTTATCGGAGTGAAGCTTTTGCCGGAATAAATCAATGAAAAAAGGACTTTCACTTTTCACAGTGAAAGTCCTCGAAAGGCGCATGGTTACTGGCTTTATGAGCCATAAATCATTATTACCTTTTATTTTTGGTGCGGGTAACAGGAATTGAACCTGCATGTCCTTGCGAACATATGAACCTGAATCATACGCGTCTGCCAGTTCCGCCATACCCGCATATAAATAACGCAAAATGCAAAGTGCAAAATGCGGAATTATTTATTTGATGATTTGCTTATAGAAACAAGTAGCTTTATTATCTTGCTAATCTATATTTCTTTAAATTTTTGCGTGGTTAATAAGCTTAAAACCGCGGTGAAGCTTTTACCCAGAGAGCAAAAAACGAACATTGGATTGCTTCTATTTCGGTGCTAAGGCAATTGCTGTACGCAGCAGATTGTGCATAGCACTGCTTTAATATACTAACATTTACAGCCTTAATTGTCAACATGTTTTTCTTGCTTTTATATTCATTCCTTTCTTATTCCGCTACTCCTCTACTGTGGAACTTGCTTTGAGAATTAGCCCATTCTTTTCTTGCTTTTATATTCGCTCCGACAAAAACGAATAAACTGCAAGGTGTATCAAAAGCGGCAAAAAGCCACAAGCCATATTCATATTCTCATAAAACTATTTATTATTATCTTTTGGATTAATCCGCCGTTTTAAGTATGCGTTTGCGCGCCTAGACGAGTGTAATGAAAGATAAATTGCTGCGCAATGCCTGCATATGGCAGCACCTCTAGCGGCAAGCCATTTGGAAATAAATTTTCCATAGCCCTTCGCATATGCACGTCTATCGGCACCGTTTCGATGCGACCAAGGCCATATAATAGCACGCAATCTGCCACCTTTTGCCCTACGCCATAAATTTCGATAAGGCATTTGCGAGCAGTGTCTATATCCATTTTTTCAAGGTCTTTTTCGTTTACTGTGCCATTTGCCACTTGGCGTGCGGCGTCCAACAGATATTTCGCCCTAAATCCGGAGCGCAGTGGGGCTAAATCCTCCACGGTTTTACAGGCTAATGTTTCAGCAGCGGGGAAGGTATATTCGCCATTTGGAAGGCAGGTGCCAAAGGTTTCGCACATGCGCTGAACTATGCCTGTAATGCGCGGAATATTGTTGTTTTGGCTAATGATAAAAGTGCATAATGTTTCAAAAAAAGGCTGACGCAGCACGCGTATGCCCTCGGCAAAATGCACGCATGCGGCAAGGGTTTCGTCCTTACAAAAGCAATCGCGTAAAGCTGTATAATCTTGCTGCGCCGCAAAATATCGGCACCAAAAAGCCTCGTCGCCGTCTGTTTTTATAATAATATTATCGCCCTGCATATGTACGCGCGCGTAATATCCGCCGGCGATGCCGCAAAACTCGTCGCCGCAAAGCCGCCAACGAAACGCCTGCCCTGAGGCAAAGGTAGCGGCGCAATCCATACCGCCGGGAAGGTAAATACTAAATTCGCTCATGCTGTATTCTCCTTGTTGTTTTAGAATGTAATGGGCGGCTAGGTTAGCCGATTGTATGTTCGATAAAGGTTTTTACACCTATTGCAATTAAAATAAATCCGCCTAAAATCTGCGCCTTATTGCCAAGGGAGCCGCCTGCCTTTTTGCCAATGAAATGGCCAATGACGCAGCAGATAAATGTAATAACCCCAATAAAGCCCGCCGCCGCCCAAATGTTGGTATTGCCAAGGGACGCAAGGCTGATGCCTACGGCAAGTGCATCTATGCTGGTGGCTACGCCCTGCATAAGCATTAGGCGCACGGAATATGTTTTTTGTGCAGGGCACGCCTCGGGCGTGCGCAGGCTTTGCACGCCGTCAAGCAACATTTTCCCACCGATAATCGCCAGTAATATTAGGCATATCCAATGGTCGAGCTTGCTGATTGTTTCGGTAAAGCCGCGTCCGGCGGCAAAGCCGATTAAGGGCATTACGCCTTGGAACACGCCAAATGTAAACGACGCAGAAAGCGCCTGCTTTTTGCTAAGCGCGGTAAAGCACATGCTGTTTGACACAGACACGGCAAATGCGTCCATGGAAAGGCCAAGTGCCAATAAAAAAAGTGTGAATAAATCCATAAAATAAGCCCTTCTCAACTGAAATTTACATATGTATTATCATATAAAAATATTAGAAACGCAATTATGCGTCGCGAAAGCCCTTTCCGATGGTTTCGCTGGAATCCACTATTGTGATAAATGCATGCGGATCGGTAATGTGGATAAAATTGCGCAGCTCCATGGCTTGCTTTCGGTTTAGCACTGTGGTGATAACGTCCTCGGATTGGCGTGTGTACGCACCTATTGCCTGATGCACGGTTGCGCCGCGCTTTAAGCTATGCATAATGAAATTTACTACGTCGTCGGTTTTTTTAGAAATAATAGTAACTTCCTTACGCACGTTGATGCTTTCGATAACG
Organism: Oscillospiraceae bacterium; assembly: GCA_036661035.1. GTDB lineage: Bacteria > Bacillota > Clostridia > Oscillospirales > Ruminococcaceae > JAGPHI01. The sequence goes on along the minus strand of JAVWZM010000039.1, from coordinate 18,349 downwards.
CCGTCTACAACAAACGCCTTTGCCAAAAGCCCAAGCACGCAATACAGCCCTGTGCGCACGCCGAAAATAAAGCCTGCGCAAAGCGTGATGAAAAAATCGCTTATAAGCAGCGCCTTGCCTATTTCTATCTTGCTGCGGCGCGACAAAATCATGGCGATGATATCTGTGCCGCCTGTGGACGCGCCTATATTGAACACGATTGCGCTGCCAACGGCAGGCAGAAGAACGGCAAAGCAAAGCTCTAGCAGCGTGTCGTTTGTAAACGGTGCAGCCATGGGAATAATCTGTTCGAGTATCCACACGTAAAACGAAAGTGCCATAGAAGAATAAAAGGTAACGCCTGTAAATTCTTTGCCAAGAAAGATAAGCCCTACTACTATTAATATGGCGTTTACTATAAACATAAAACCGCCCACGTCAATATTAGGCACAAGATTTGCCGCCAGAATAGATATGCCCGAGGTGCCTCCTATGGCAAAATGGTTAGGCCCTTTAAAAAAGTGTATACCAAGTGCTGTAAGAAGTAAACCCACGTTCAGACAAATGGCGTATTTAATGTTTTTGGCGCAGAAAGCCTTATGTATAAAATTCATTGATATATCCTCTTTTGTAAACTTTTGTTTTGTGGTATACTATTACTGCCTTAAAATATAAGGCATATAATATACAAAGCAATTTATATTCTAGCACAAGTTTATCATAAATAAAAGATTGGAAGCATTAAATGTATTTTAAAGACCTAGGACTAATCCCGGAAATTCTAAAAGCCGCCGAAGAAGCAGGCTATGAAACACCGTCACCTATTCAGGAAAAGGCCATTCCTCCCGTGCTGAAAGGGCAAGATTTGCTTGGCTGCGCACAAACAGGTACAGGCAAAACAGCGGCGTTTGCCATGCCGATACTCCAAAGGCTGAACAGCACACCGCAAACTAAGCCAAAGCCCATTCGCGCGCTTATATTAACGCCAACCCGTGAGCTTGCCTTGCAAATAAGCGAAAGCTTTGCATCATATGGCAAGCATTTGAAGCTGCATACCTGCGTGATATTTGGCGGCGTGGGGCAAAACCCACAGGTTGCGGAGCTAAAACGCGGCGTGGACATATTAGTGGCAACACCCGGCCGCCTTAACGATTTGATTAACCAAGGGTTTATCAAGCTTGATAAAGTAGAGATATTTGTTCTGGACGAGGCAGACCGCATGCTTGATATGGGCTTTGTGCATGACGTAAAGCGCGTATTAACGTATTTGCCTCCTAAAAAGCAAACGCTTTTGTTCTCCGCCACCATGCCAAAGGAAATAGAGGACCTTGTAAATACGCTGCTACACAGCCCTGCAAAGGTATATGTTACTCCCCCGTCCTCTACCGTGGACGCTATAGAGCAAAGCATTTATTTTGTAGACAAGGGCAACAAACGTTTCTTGCTTGCAAGCCTGTTAAAAGGCGACGCCGTTGGCAGTGCCCTTGTATTTACACGCACAAAGCACGGCGCAGACCGCGTGGTGCGCGAGCTTGAAAAAGACGGCGTTGCCGCCATGGCAATACACGGAAACAAAAGCCAAAACGCACGTCAGGCGGCACTTGGCAAATTTAAAAACGGCGAAATCCGCGTGCTTGTTGCCACGGATATTGCCGCGCGAGGCATAGATATTAACGAATTAACGCATGTTGTAAACTACGATTTGCCAAACATTCCGGAAACCTATGTTCACCGCATTGGGCGCACAGGACGCGCAGGGCAAACAGGCATAGCCATAAGCTTTTGCAATTTCGACGAGCTTGAATATCTTGCCGATATAGAAAAGCTTGCCGGCAAAAAGATACCTGTTGTAAACGACCATAAATGGCCAATGGTTATTATGCAAAAATCAGAAAAAACCACACAGCAGCGCCCACCGCGTGCCGATAGGCAGCAAGGCGGTGCAAAATCTCCACGCGGCAGCCAGCATGCGGAGCATAGCGCAAAAAACGACAAAAAGCACGCACCGCGTGAAGAAAAAAGGCCGCAGCCACAACCAAAAGAAGGAAAGCCACAGCTTTCTAAGCAAAACAGCAAATTTGCAAAAGAAATGGCACAAGGCCAAAATAAAGCACGTAAGCAAAGCATACAGCCAAATAGAAAAAGCGAGGGAAACATTATGGAAAATCGCCATGCATCAAAGCCTTACGCTGATAAAAAAGACGTGGGACATTCAGCGCCCCGTCCTGTGCAGCAAGAAAGCGCGCCGCAAAGCGACGACAGCCTACGCGTGATTACACGCAAGGCACCTGCACAGAAATTTGCAAGCTTTGAAGATTTTATGAAATCGCAAAAATAAAAGCCTTATCAAAACAGGCGCAACTCATGCAATATGTAATGCCGAATAGGTTAGCCGTAAAAGCTAACTTAAATAGGTAGGTACAATTAGCACGGGTTGCGCTTTTTTTTGCAAAAAACGAGTAAATAATACACGCAAATTAAGAATATTGGATTGAATTAAGACGTTTCGGCAATATGCACAAAATTTTGCAAGCAAATAAACCAATACGGTAAAACGTGTCTTTTTATATTGATTAATACGTTTTTCGGTGATATAATTTCTATCAAGTGGAAGATTGCTATAAAGCGGTTCACGTAGGGAAAGCTTGGAATAATCAACTATGGTATCTTGCTCGACATTGCCCTTGGAGAGGGGCTTTAAAAACTACTATTTTATTATATGAGGTTTAAAATTATGTTAAAAAACATGAAAATCGGCAAGCGACTAATTATAACGTTTTTGCTAGTTGTAGCAATAGCAAGCTTTTCCGGACTAACGGGAATTAATCTTATTACTAAGTTTGACGACGGATACGGCAAGGCATTAACAGAAAACGGTTTTGTTCTTGCAGATATCGGAAATTATAATACCGAATTAAATAAAGCGGCTGCGCTTACACGCGACATTATTATATTGACGGATCCAACAGCTGTGAAAAATGCACGTAGCCAGCTGGCAGAAGTAGACAAGCGTTCCAGTGAGGCGTTTATTAAGGCTGCGGAAAATTGCACCACGCCTGAGGAGCAGGAAATTATAACTAAAATAAAAAAGGCTGCGCCAAAATACATGGCGGCGCGCGACAAAGCTATAGAGCTTGGCCTTCAAGACAGAAGCGACGAGGGCATGCGCGTTTTTCGCGATGATGCAGTGCCGTTTTTAAATATTTGTGAAAACGGCGGCACTGAATTAATGGAATTAAACATTAAAATGGGTGATGCCGCATCTAAAGACCTTACACAGCAAGGCGTAATAAGCGTGGCAATAATGTGGGGCGTTTTGGCAGTATCTATTGTAATTTCGGTTGTGCTTGCCGTTATCATATCAAAGGGTATTTCAAACCCTATCGACGAAATAAAAAGCGCTGCCGAGAAAATGGCTAAGGGCGATTATGATGTTGATGTGCATTATCAATCTAAAGACGAAATGGGCATTCTTGCAAATAATATGCGTGATATGATGGCAACCACAAAGGGCATTATCTTTGACACCTCACGTGGGCTTACAGAGATAGCCGCAGGCAATTTTGATATTGCGCCGCAGGTGGAATACGTTGGCGTGTTTGAGGAGCTTGAAGCCGCTTTAGTTAAAATAATTACAGGGCTTAGCGAAACCATGTCGCAAATAAAAATAGCGGCAGACCAAGTGTCCAGCGGATCAGACCAAGTTTCCAGCGGCGCACAGGCTTTGGCACAAGGCGCAACAGAGCAAGCCAGCAGTGTGGAGGAGCTTTCGGCATCTATTAATGGCGTATCTCAGCAAATAGAGCATAATGCAGAAAGTGCCTTAACTGCAAATAAATCCGCCGAGGTGGTGGGCAGCAAAATCGACACCAGCAATGCACAAATGGCACAAATGATGTCTGCCATGACGAATATCAGCACATCATCTTCAGAAATAAGCAAAATAATCAAAACCATAGAGGACATTGCTTTCCAAACAAATATTCTTGCGCTTAACGCGGCTGTAGAGGCGGCGCGCGCAGGTGCAGCCGGCAAGGGCTTTGCCGTAGTGGCAGACGAGGTGCGCAACCTTGCCACCAAGAGCAGCGAGGCTGCAAAGCAGACAAACGTGCTTATTGAAGGCTCTGTAAAGGCAGTGGAAAACGGCGTGAATATCGCGCACGAAACGTCTAAATCTTTGGCAGAGGTTGTAAGCGGCGCAAAGCAGATAACCGATTTGATAGGGCAGATATCCGCCGCATCTGCGGAACAATCCACATCTATTGCGCAGATTAATCTTGGCGTGGAACAAATTTCTTCCGTGGTGCAAACAAACTCGGCAACAAGCGAGGAAAGCGCGGCGGCAAGCGAGGAGCTGAACGGTCAGGCAACTATGCTGCGCACCCTTGTTAGCAAGTTTGTGCTTTTCAGCGGCGGCAAAGGGGCAGCAGAAAAACCTAAAGTGGCTTTCACCGCCGAACCCACGGCAAGCTATCCGGACGATTTTGCAGACAGTAAATATTAGTTACTTGTAAGTACCACTCAAAAATAAATTCATTTGAAAATAACGACTGCTAATGGGTAAAGCCCATTATGCAGTCGTTATTTTTTCCGTAATTTCAAAAGTATTCCTAACACAAGTGAAAGATGTTCACTCCTACCGATATATTTTATCTTACCCATTGCTCCATAAATAATGTGTAAAGCACCAATTTCGTGTTTGAAATCGGCGCCTTGCACGTTATATACTTGTTTTGTTAAAAAGCTATCCTATGTGCGTGCTAACGCACATGCACAATTAAAACTGTGCTTTTTTGGATAAAGCTTTTGCAATTAAAGTTTCTCTTTAAAGCCTAACCATTCTATACCCTACGCCCACATGGGTTTGAATGTATTTTGGAGAGGTTTCCTCCGGCTCTAGCTTTTTGCGAAGTGTCGCCATAAATACCCGCAAGGACGCAACGTCATTATCCCATGCACTTCCCCAAATTTCCCTTGTAATATAGGTATGTGTCAGCACCTTGCCCACATTTTTAGAAAGCAGGCAGAGCAGCTTATATTCAATTGGCGTTAGATGCAGCTCTTGCCCTTTCATGTAAGCACAGCCTGCGGCATAATCCACCATTAAATCTCCGCTTGTAAATTCCGAGTTTGTGCCGCCCTCGGCATTTTGCGTATAGTTTAACCGCCGCATTGTTACGCGCAGTCTAGCAAGCAACTCCTCTACGGAAAACGGTTTTGTCAAATAATCGTCAGCACCTGCATCTAGGGCATCAATCTTATCGGTGTCCTCGCTTCTTGCGCTGATAACAATAATAGGCATTGTTGACCATGTGCGGATTTTTTTGATTACGTCCACTCCGTCCATATCGGGCAGTCCTAAATCCAGCAGCACAACATTTGGGTTGTGAGAAACGGCTTGTAAAATCGCTTCCTCTCCCGTATTGGCGGTATGATGTTTATAATCGTGTGTTTCCAGTGTAGTTACGATTAAATTGCGCACGGCAGAATCATCTTCCACTACTAAAATAAGCGGTTTATTCATGTAAATTTACCTCCTCATATGGTAATGTAAAGCTAAAAATAGTTCCGTGGGGGTTATTGTCAGACGCTTTTATCTCGCCGCCATGCGCCGTTATAATAGATTTGCAAAGCGCTAAGCCAAGCCCCATTCCCCGTCTGCTATCCGCCACCTTTGTATTTGCGGTATAAAACATTTCAAAAATATGTTCCTTCGATTGCTCCGATAGCCCACTGCCGTTATCTGATATTTGTGTTAAAACCTTATCGCCTTGCTTTGCCACCGATATGGTAATTTCCGAGCCTATTTGTGTGTATTTAATGGCATTGTCCACAATATTTATAATCACCTGCACAATAAGGCGAGCGTCCATTTTTGCCATGATTAAGTCGTCTTTTAAATGTACGGTTATTTTATGTTCAATGCTGTTTCGGTTAATATGCTGTAGTGCCTCGTCGATTACCTCGCTCATCAGCTCTGCCGCCATGTGCAAATTCATGCTGCCGTCCTCGAGGCGCGTTACCGAAAGCAAGTTTTCCACAAGGTTTATTAGCCATAGCGAGTCGTCGTATATGTCTGTGTAAAGCTCTTTTTTCCTTGTTTCATCTATGGCTTTTCCGCTTGAAAGCAATATCCCGGCATTGCCGGAAATAGATGTAAGGGGCGTTCTTAAATCATGTGAAATAGAGCGCAGTAAATTTGCCCTAAGCTGTTCGTTTTTGGCAAGAATGGCTGCTTGCTCACGCTCTTTTATTGCCTTTTCATTTTCAAGCGCAAGGCTACATTCGCCTAAAATGGAAAGCATTATGCTCTTTTCAAAGGCGTCAAGCGGAGTATGCTCTATCACAATCCCCACAACGCCATATACCGTGTCGCTTGCCCTAACCGCAAGATACAGGCATTTTGCGCTGCCAAGTGTATTTGTGGTTGCGCCAGCGTGCTTGTTGTTTTTGTAAACCCACGCGGCTACTGCCCTTTCGTTGATATTTACATAGTCCTCCCCTTGCTTTTCTTCGTCTTTATTAAAAACAAGGGGCTGTGCAAGCTCCCCATTTTCCACAAGATAAAATGTAATGCTGCGCGAAAGCAATTTCATAAGCTGATTTGCAGTGGTTGAAACAATCTCAGATTTAAGCCTGCCTTTTTGCAAAAGCTGATTGGTTTCCAGTAATATTTTTGTGCGATACGCCGTTTCGGCAGATTGCCTTGCGTGCTGTTTAATTTTTACAGCTAAAGAGCTTGTGATAAATGCCGAGGTAAACATAATCAGAAATGTTGCAGGGTAGCCTGCGTCATAGGCGTTAAACGAAAACTTTGGCACGGTAAAGAAAAAGTTGAAAACAAGCACGCTTATAAGCGAAGAAACCAAGCTATATCCACGCTTGGTTGTAATAATTGCCGTGATTAGCACGCTTAAAATATAAACCGTTATAATATTTGCTTCCGAAAAGCCAAGGCTTGAAAAAGCAAATCCCAGTGCAGTTGCCAGTGCCAACATCAACACGCTTTTTATCGTATCAGACAGCACAAATTCCAGCTTTTTCTTTGCCTTTGCCGGTTTATATGCGGGCGTTGCTTTATCGGGAATAATATAAATATCTAAATTGGGTGCAGTTGCCGACAGCTTTTCGGTAAGCGAAGATGTACCGAAAAAATACTTGCGTCTTGCGTTATTGCGACCAAGTACAATTTTAGAAACGCCTGCCACCTTTGCAAACTCCGAAATTTGCAAGGGTATGTCGTCACCGCAAACAGTTTCTATGGTTGCGCCAAGCTGCTCTGCTAAATGTATATTGCTGCGTAGGCGGTTTTTATTTTCCTCGCTCATTACCGTAAAATCTGACGTTTCCACAAAAAGTGCGGTAAACCTACCTTTAAATGCATTTGCCATACGCGCGGCAGTGCGAATAATCTTTTGGTTTGTCGGCGAGGACGACAAGCACACCAAAATATGTTCGTCTGTATAATAGTCGTTTCCGGCACTGCCTCTCACCTTTTCCGACATCTTATTTATGCGGTCGGCACAGCGGCGCAGCGCAATTTCGCGCAGTGCCACAAGGTTTTTTACATCAAAAAAGTTTTGCAGTGCTTTTTGCGCTTGAGGTGCTTTGTATATTTTGCCGGCATTAAGCCGCTCTATCAGCTCATCTGGCTCTATGTCAACAAGCTCTACTTGGTCTGCATTATCAAATACAGCGTCGGGTATACGCTCGTGTACCGTAATGCCTGTAATTGCCGCCACAACGTCGTTTAAGCTTTCTATATGCTGCACATTTACAGTGGTATATACGTCTATGCCTGCGGTAAGCAACTCGGCAATATCTTGATACCGCTTTGCGTGGCGACATTCTGCCGAATTGGTATGCGCAAGCTCATCTACTAAAACAAGCTTTGGCTTGCGGCTTATTGCACCGTCTAAATCAAATTCGTTTAATACAATCCCTTTGTGGTGAACAGTGAAATTCGGCAGCCGTTCTAAGGTATCAAGCAGCGCAATTGTCGCCGGCCTTGTGTGCGGCTCTACATACCCCACAACCACATCTATGCCATGCTTTTGCGCGGCACGGGCAGCCTTTAACATGGCATAGGTTTTGCCCACACCTGCCGCATAGCCGAAAAATATCTTCAGATGCCCTCTGCTTTGCACATTGTCGTCTGTTTTAATTTGCTTTAATAATTCGTCCGGATCTTGCCTTTTCTCCTCCACTGTTTCACCCCCTTCTTAGGATTTTATTATACTACAAAATATCATCAAGCATCAAATTAATTTTAAGTACGTTCACTGTTTCTTCTCCAAACAAACCAAAGAGCCTGCCTTTAGTGCATTTTTCGATAATTGCGTTTATTTCGCTCTCTTTTTTGCCGCTGGCCTTTGCTATGCGTGCCACTTGATAATAAGCGGCAGCTTTTGAAATGTGCGGATCAAGCCCACTGCCCGAGCAAGTTACTAAATCTACCGGAATTGCCGTTTCTTTCATATCCGGATTTGCGTCTTGCAGCATTTTTACTCTGCTTGCCACTATGCTTGCATATTCCTCGCTTGACGGGCTTAAATTCGACGGCACGGCATACATAAGACGCTTTCCGTTTTCGTCTTTAAATGTAGACAAGTCTAAATTCATAATGCGCCCCCACATATGCGAGGCGTCTGTATATTGCTGGCCAAGCAATTCGCTGCCATATTTTACGCCGTTTACTTCAATGATACTTCCGTTTGCCTTTTCCCTAAAAGCAAGCTGTGCAATGCCCGTTATAACAGCCGTATAGGCAAAGCCGCATATAACGGTAAAAACAAGCAACAGCATTGCGGCACGGGGTAAAACAGATTTAATTGTTTTCATACAAATTCCTTTCATTAAGCTACACTAAATTCATTAAAACAAGCAGCATATCTATAAGCTTTATAAATATAAACGGAGCAACAAGCCCACCAACGCCATATATTAAAAGGTTTTGAACAAGCAGCTTTTCTGCCGATACTTCGCGATATTTTACCCCTTTTAATGCAAGGGGAATAAGCGCCACGATAATGAGCGCGTTATAAATAATCGCAGACAAAACCGCGCTTTGCGGAGAATGTAGCCCCATAATATTAAGGGCGGAAAGCTGTGGATAAAGCCCGATAAAAAGCGCGGGAATAATCGCAAAATATTTTGCTAAATCGTTTGCAATCGAAAATGTAGTTAAGCTGCCCCTTGTCATTAAAAGCTGCTTGCCAATGCGCACTATGTCGATAAGCTTTGTGGGCGAGGAATCCAAATCCACCATGTTTCCTGCCTCTTTTGCCGCCTGTGTGCCTGTGTTCATGGCAACAGCAACATCTGCCTGTGCAAGAGCCGGTGCGTCGTTTGTGCCGTCGCCCGTCATTGCAACAAGATGCCCCTGCGCCTGAAAATTTCTTATCATGGTAAGCTTTGCCTCTGGAGTAGCTTCTGCAAGAAAATCGTCCACTCCTGCCTCTGCCGCAATTGCCGCTGCCGTAAGAGGGTTATCGCCTGTAATCATAATGGTTTTAATGCCCATTTTGCGTAAATCGGCAAATTTTTCCTGCACGCCTTGTTTTATGATATCTTTAAGATGAATTACGCCTAAAATCTTATGGTTTTTCGCCACTACAAGGGGTGTACCGCCTTGGTTTGATACAGCCTTTACCGCTTCGTCACATTCCTTGCTGTAAACACCGCCATTTGCTATAACGTAGTCTTTTATGGAATCTGCCGCGCCCTTGCGTATAGAGTCGTTTTCAAAATCCACTCCGCTCATACGCGTTGTTGCCGTAAACGGGATAAAAACCATTCCCTTTTCAAAAAGGCTTCTGCCGCGAATGTTAAATTTTTGCTTTGCTAAAATTACCACGCTTCTGCCCTCAGGCGTTTCATCTGCAAGGGAGGAAAGCTGTGCAGCATCTGCCAGCTCCTTTTCTTCGGCTCCGTCCACTGCAATAAATGCCGCCGCCTGACGATTTCCAAGTGTGATTGTACCTGTTTTGTCTAGCATTAAAATATCCACGTCCCCTGCCGCTTCTATCGCTCTGCCGCTCATTGCAAGTACATTTGCTTGGTTTAATCTGCTCATGCCTGCAATGCCTATTGCAGAGAGCAATGCGCCGATTGTAGTGGGCGCAAGGCAGACAAGCAACGCCACAAGGGTGGTGACGGACGTAGGGTTAATAGCCCCTGCAAGCTTTGCGGAAAAAGCCGAATATGTATATAGCGACATGGTAACCAAGATGAAAATAATAGACAGTGCCACCAGAAAAATTTGCAATGCTATTTCATTGGGTGTTTTTTTGCGTGCGGCGCCCTCTACCATGGCAATCATCTTGTCCAAAAAGCTTTCGCCTGCTTCGCTTGTAACCTGTATAATAATCCAATCGGACAGCACTGTTGTGCCGCCGGTAACAGCGCTTCTGTCGCCGCCGCTTTCGCGTATTACAGGTGCCGACTCGCCCGTAATGGCGCTTTCGTCCACTGATGCCGCGCCGTCGATTACTTCGCCGTCTGCGGGGATTTGTTCGCCTGCCGACACTATTACGATATTGCCCTTTTTTAGCAATGCCGAAGAAATTTGCGTAACATCTTCCTTTTTTTCAATTGACGGAATAATATGTGCCTCTACATCTTTTTTTGCGGCGCGTAGGGAATCGGCTTGTGCTTTTCCTCTGCCCTCGGCAATAGCCTCGGCAAAATTTGCGAATAGCACCGTAAACCACAAAATTACTGCAATGGCAAATGTATACCCCACGGTTGCATCGCGCAAGCCAAACAGTGCGGCTATCCATAAAATACTTGTTAAAATTGCCGATATATACACTAAAAGCATTACCGGATTTTTGCTTTGGTTTTTTGGGCTTAGTTTTATAAACGAATCTTTTATCGCCCTTAAAAGCATTTTTTTATCTACAAACTTAATTTTATCAGACATAAATTTTTTCCTTTCTTAAACTACTGTATAGCGTTTGTGAAAACGCTATACTGCGCATCAGCCTATGGCTGGCGCATAAAATCGCCCCTGCGAGGGGATATAGCAACGATTACAACATTTTAAACACCATCTATCATAAGTCGAGTTGCTATATGCTCCCTAAAAATTCGGCAATGGGGCCTAATGCCAATGACGGTAGAAAGCTTAAAGCACCAATTAGCAAAACTACAAATATCAATAAAAACACAAATAGTCCGCTCGTGGTCGAAAGCGTGCCGGCAGTGACTGCGATTTTCTTTTTGCCTGCCAAATTTCCTGCGATAAAAAGCGTCCCTGCAATTGGTATAAACCTTGCAAACAGCATGGAAAGCCCAAGGGATATATTAATAAATACCGTGTTTGCATTAAAGCCTGCAAATGCAGAGCCGTTGTTGCCCCCTGCCGAGGTATAGGTGTATAGCAGCTCCGAAAAGCCGTGGGCTCCGCCGCTGTGCAAGCTATCTGCCACCTGTGGCACCGCCGCCGCAATGCCGCTGCCCACCAAAATGGCAACAGGCGTTGCAAGGCATAATATAACCGCCCACTTCATTTCAAAGGGCTCAATCTTTTTGCCCAAAAATTCGGGTGTTCTGCCAACCATAAGCCCTGCGATAAATACCGTTAAAATTGCAAAGCCAAGCATGCCATACATGCCGCTGCCTGTGCCGCTGAATATAACCTCGCCCAGCTGTATTTGCAGCATGGCTATCATGCCGCCGATAGGCGTGTAGCTGCCGTGCATGGAGTTTACCGAGCCGTTAGACGCGGCAGTGGTAAATGCCGCCCATGTGGCGGAGGAGGCAATGCCAAAACGGGCTTCCTTGCCCTCCATATTGCCGCCCGACTGATTTACCGCCGATATGTCTACCGCGCCGCTTTGCGCAAGCTGAGGTGTGGCGGACTGTTCGTTTACCGCAATTATGCTCAGCGCGACGCAAAGGCAGATGAACATTGCCATAAATATTGCAATACCTTGTTTTTTATTATTCACGTTTTTCCCAAAGGTAAAGCATAGTGCCGCCGGAATGAGCAGCAGCGAAAGCATTTCAATAATATTGGTAAAGGGGCTTGGATTTTCGAGGGGGTGCGCCGCGTTTGTGCCATAAAATCCGCCGCCGTTGGTGCCCGATTGTTTAATAGCCACTTGGCTTGCAGCCGGCCCTAAAGGCACAATCTGCTGTGTTACGATTTCCGCATTTGGGACAATCTTTCCATTTACAAGCACCGTATTCGCCTTTACATCTATTACCGCGTTTTCGATAATCTCGCCGCTTTGCGAAACGGCAATCGGCTCTAAAAGCGACACCTTTGCGGCAGGCTGTAGCGTTTGCACCACGCCTGCGCCGGCTAGGCAAAGGGATATCACCATGTTTACAGGCAAAAGGATATATAAAATTATCCTTGTCATATCCACCCAAAAGCTGCCGATACCGTCGGTTTTCACCTTGATAAAGCCACGGATAAGCGCAAATAGCACCGCTATCCCAACCGCCGCAGACACAAAGTTTTGCACGGTAAGCCCCATGCTTTGCGTAAGATAGCTAAGTGTACCCTCGCCACTGTAGGCTTGCCAGTTTGTGTTTGTTACAAAGCTTACTGCCGTGTTAAAAGCCAAATCCCAGCCCACGCCTTTTAGGTGCTGTGGGTTGCCGGGCAAAGTGCCTTGGAAAAGCTGCAACAAAAACAAAAACAAAAGGCTTATTCCCGAAAAGCACAAAACACTTGTAAGATATTTTTTTGCGGTCATTTCCTCGTTGCTTTTAATCCTTAACAGCTTGTATATTGCTTTTTCGCATGGTGCAATAGCTTTTGTTAAAGCTGTTTTTTCGCCATTCATCACTTTAGCAATATACATTCCAAGTGGATAAGCCAAAACAACTAAAATTAAAAGATAAAGTATGTACTGAAAACTTGATTGTGTCATTGTTTATCACCCCTCAGTAAAATTACAATATAATAAATTAAAAGTGCAAAGCCTGTTATTCCGATTGCCATAATCAATATACCCATAACGTTTTCCTCCTGTTTCTTGTAAGGTACTCAGTCTATCATCTCTTGTAAAAAGAATGTGTTAATGTAATATGTAAAAGCATTAAGATTGTATAAAGATTTACAATATCCCAAGCAGCCATGTAATAGGAAAGATTGCAATAGCCGCAAAACAGAATACCGCCGCAAATACAAACAAAGGCATGCCGAAAAAGAAAATGAGTAGCCCTTCCACCGGGTGACTATAAAGAAAATGCTGAAACCTGATTTCTGCGCTTTTTTCTTTTTTGATAATTTGTGTAAACATTTAAGCCCCTCCTATATAGCAACGTGCGCACATATCGTTATTGCGCATCGACCTTTGGTCTGCGCATAAAATCGCCCCTCGAGGGAGCATATAGCAACGTGCGCTCTTTTCAAAACATCTACATGTCAAGAAATTTGCTATATATACATTATGCCGTTTATCTTATTAAAAAAGTAAAAGTCTTAACGCTCTCGCATTAAGACTGAATAAAGATTTTGTTTTGCCACGCCAAAAACAGAACCTGTTTTAAAAAACTTGGATATTAAATTTGCTTTTACTGCAGATTTTAAGGCTTTTTTTGCATTGTTGACAAAATTTAAAATTTTACTGTAAAAACACTGTACTATTATGGTACATATGAGTTAATATATACCTATACAGATTTCCCCTTCACCTACACTAAAGAATACGCAAAATGCACAGTCGGCACTTTAGATGATATGTTCAATTCTTATATTTTCGGTGAAGCTTTGGAATTTTTCATGAAATTAAAACGGGTGGTGACATTTATGGGCTTTGATATTGCAGCTAGCATAGCCACATTAGCAATGCTTTCCATATTATATTGGTATCTGCTATTTAAGCTAATAAACAGGCTATTGCCAAAGCAATACGCAAATACTCAATATGCGCTATTAATCAGCATCGTCAATACCGCCGTTGTTTTTTTTACGTGCGTGTTTATTCGCTTACCAAACTTTCCGTTTGTAATGATGTTTGCCATAATGCTTTTAGAATTTCGGTTTGTATACAAATGCACACTATATCAAGATGTATTTTGCGCACTTGCATGCATCATTCACGTTTTAATTGCCAATACGCTGATTAACGGTATTTTCTCGTTTCTGCCGCAATTTCCATCACATGTAATCCCTTATAATGCTTTGTGGGAAACGCTATCTTTAGTTGCTACCTTTATGCTGCTTAATGTGGCAATTGTTCTTGTTATAAAGTTTTTGCCCTTGGGCATTGTTCGCATTATCAACGAGCATAGCGAGCCTCAAGGCTTTTTAATTGCATGGATAAGTATAAACTGCGCCTATTTGCTGTATAACAAAGATATGTTTTACAGGCATCATACCAATTTTAATTGGACAGGCGGCCAGATAGCACTGGCTGTTACCGTAATGGCAACCCTTTATATTGTGCTGTTTTTCGCAATTAAGATTGTGGCTCTTTTGGGCTACAAGGAAAAGAATACCGAGCTTACACAGGCGATGATGCACGAGCAAGAATATCGCAATTCCGTTACAAAGGACGCTCTTTTATCCTACGAAGTAAACCTTACGCAAAATAAAGTACTGCATGGCACAGAGAATCCGCCGCCGATACCTGGCGGCATAGCGGATAGCTATATGGACATGATAGCCTACACTTCCAATAAATCCGTTCACTCCGATGACATAAGTGTTTTCATGAAATATGCCTCTGCCGATACCCTGCTGCGCAAATTTGAGCATGGCAAAAGCGAGGCGACCGCCGACTATCGCATATTGAAAAAAAGCGGAGAATACATATGGGTACGCTCTATTACAAACCTTGTAAAGGATATTGAAACCGAAGATGTAATCGCTTACGTATATATAAAGGATATTAATAAAGAAAAGCGTCGGCTTTTGGAATTACAGCACATGGCAGAACGCGACTGCTTAACCGAGCTGTATAATAGAGAAACCACATCAAAGCTTGTAAACGAAAATCTGTCAGATGAGCATGAGCATGTTAATTCTGTGCTATTTATGATAGACGTGGATAATTTCAAGGCAATTAACGACCATTTAGGCCACGCCTTTGGCGACGCCGTGCTTTGCGAGCTGGCAGACAAGCTGCGCAATATTTTCAGAAAGGGCGACATTTTAGGGCGCATTGGCGGCGACGAATTTATTGTATATATCAAAAACGATGCACACGAAAAAATAGCCCAAGAAAAAGCCGAAGAAATTTGCAAAGCGTTTAGCATTACCTACAAGGGTGCAAATGGAGAAAATCGCGCTATTTCCGGCAGTATAGGCATCGCCCTTGCGCCAAAGGACGGATGCTGCTTTGACGATTTATACCGCCACGCCGACGCCGCGCTATACATGGCGAAAAATGCAGGCAAAAGCAGATATTGCTTTTATGACGGCAGCGATTTTGCGGGATACGAATCTAACAGAAGCGAAATATACATGCAGGGCGAAACCGCACAAAAAAACTTTAGACAAAACCGCATTGAATATGTGTTTAAAATTCTTTATCAATCCGAAAACCCCGTTGAGGCAATTCATTCGGTGCTGGAGCTTGTGGCTAATCACTTTTTCTTTGAAAGAGGATATATTTTTGAAACAGACAAGGACGAGCGCACCACCTCTAATACATTTGAATGGTGCGCAAACGGCATACCCTCTAAAAAAGATAATTTTCAGCACATTCCAATAGCTATGGTGTCTGCGGAAAATGAAAGCTTTTATAAAACCGGTACCTACATTGTAAAAAACCTCGCCTCCATGAGCCAAAAAGAGCGAACAGTTTTAGAGCCGCAAGGCATTAAATCCATGTTTCAGTTTGGCATATTCGACAAGCGCCACCTGCTTGGCTTTATAGGCTTTGACAATTGCATTAACGAGGCATTGCCAAGCAGCACGGAAATAGAGGAAATAGCCACTATATGTAATATTTTATCTACGTTTTTTGTAAAACAGCGCATAGATGAAATCGCCTCCCGCGACCTACAGGTGCGACAGGCAATAATGAACCATTTAAGCAATGTTGTATATGTTATAAATCCCGACAATTTTGAAGTGCTGTTCATGAACGACCAAACGCGCAAATGGGTAGGCGATATTGACGCCCACACGCCATGCTACCGCTTTTTCAGAGGCGAAAGCTCCCAGTGCAAAGATTGCCCTATGCGAGATTTAGAAACTAACCATACACGCCAGGCATCGCGCGAAATATTTAACGATAAATACAAAATCTGGATGGACACCACTGCCTCTACCCTGTGTTGGACAGACGGCAGCCTTGCCTGCCTTGTGGAAGCCGCAGACAAAACAGCGCAAAAGGAAGAACATTTACGCCATATTGAGCAGCTTGAAAAGCTTGCATTTACAGACGAAATAACCGGCGTTCGCAATTTTTGTAAATTTGAAAAAGACGCGCTGGAAATATTAGAAAACGAGCAAAACATCTCTCATTTTCTTGTAAAGCTGGATATTGATAATTTTAAGCTTATCAATCAGCTTTACGGCTACGAAAAGGGCAACTATATCCTGTGCTGTGTTGCAAACGCCATCGAAAAAACTGCGCGGAATAAAAACGAAATTTTCGCGCGGGTATCCTCAGACGAATTTGTAGCACTGTTTTCTGCCGAAAACATTACTACAATAAAAAAGCTTTACGAAGATTTTATTCGCAATTTTAATTCTACTGTCGATAAGGATTTTGCTTTTAAATGCATTTTCCCACATGGCGTCTATGTTATAAATTCCGATGACATGCAAAACTTGGATATTAAAAATCTGTTTGAAAAAGTAAACATCGCCCACAAGGAAGCAAAGCTGAACAAATCTAAAAAATACATTATTTACGACGAATGTATGACGCAAAAAGCTCTTTGCATAAAAGAGGTTGAAAACAAAATGTCCGATGCGCTTATAAACCACGAATTTGTAGTTTATTTGCAGCCTAAATATTATCTCAACACCGAAACAATAGGCGGTGCAGAGGCATTATCGCGTTGGAATAACGAAAACAAAAGCTTATTCATGCCATCTGCCTTTATTCCGGTTTTTGAAAAAAATGGTTTTATTACCAAATTGGATTATTACGTGCTTAAAGAAGTGTGCCACATTATAAAAGGCTGGGTGGAGCTTGGCATAGAGCCGGTGGTGGTATCTGTCAATTTTTCGAGATTACATTTGAATAACAGCAATTTTGTAAAAGAGCTGTGCGAAATAGTAGACGAAGCAGGCATCGACAGAAAATATATAGAAATAGAAATTGCCGAAACGGATATTTACGACAACATAGACATGCTTAGTGCCATACTAAGCGAGCTGCACGAAAACGGCTTTTACATGTCTATGGACGATTTTGGCAGCGGATATTCTTCTCTTGGAATGTTAAAAGACTTGCCTGTAGATATCATCAAAATGGACGGCAGCTTTTTCGCAAATCCAAAAGATGCCAAACGCTCTAAAATCGTTGTAGGAAACGTTATCCAAATGGCAAAAGAGCTTGGCATTTGCATTGTAGCAGAGGGCGTCGAGGAACAGCAGCATATAAAGCTTTTAAGAGAGCTGCGCTGTGACATGGTGCAGGGCTTTTACTACGCAAGGCCCATGCTTTCCGAAAACTTTACACAGCTTATTTGTAAACCGGCAAAATTTAAAACTGCACCGCCCGAGGAAAATTGATTTTATTGAGGCATTTGCAGTGTATCAGTGCCACAAGCGCATATATTAACGCAAATAGTAACCAATATTCTATTTGTTATTTATTGGAGGAACATCATATGAAACGCCACGAGTCCGCGGAGGATTACCTTGAAACCATTTTAATATTACGTGATAGGCTTGGTACAGTGCGCTCCATAGACATTGTGAATGAAATGAATTTTACAAAGCCAAGCGTTAGCATCGGTATGAAAAATTTGCGTGAAAAAGGCTGTATCGCCATGGACACAGACGGATACATTACCCTTACAGCCCAAGGAGAAGCCATTGCAAAATGTGTGTACGAACGCCATTTAGTGCTTACAAAGGCTCTTGTAGCCATTGGCGTACCTCCGGAAATAGCCAAAGAAGATGCCTGCCGCGTAGAGCATGATATCAGCCCCGAAACCTTCGATAAAATAAAAGACCTTTTAGAAAGATTTGTCGGATACGATTAAACCCTATTTTCCGCCTTTCGTATTCTAAAGCATATTTCGTTATTTTAAGCGCACTTTATCAATGGCAAATAAACAAAATGCGTCTGCAATTATATCGGCTCTTTGTCAAATGTTGGGGTAGCCACCTATAAAATATGAATTGCGCCAAGGTGTTCTATGCGAGAATGCCTTGGCATTTTTATTCAGCAAGCAAACATATGCAAGATACGGTTGCGGAAACGGTTAAAATTGCGATATC
>JAVWZM010000038.1:19415-21143 GCA_036661035.1 Oscillospiraceae bacterium | reverse complement strand
TTTTTGAATATGCTCTACCTTTTTTGCTTTTTATTTGAGCTCTATTCGTTGCGTACCCCAACATTTAGTATAGAGCCATAATAATAAGCACAAACGCACGCCAATACAAAATGGCGTGCGTAATTGAAAAGGCGCTGCTACCGATGTATAACACATCTGCAACAGCGCCTTGTACTTTGTCGGTTAATTAAATTGATCTTTAAGGCTTAAAGCATAGCGGTAAGCTTTTCTTTTGGTACAAGCCCCACACTGCGTGCAGCCTCTTTACCGTTTTTAAAGGTTATTACGGTAGGTATGCTCATTACGCCGTAACGCTCTGCAAGCTTTGGCTCTTTGTCTATATCCACCTTGCACACCTTTACCTTGCCTTCGTTTTCCTCGGCAATCTGTGCTACTGTAGGGGCAAGCATGCGGCAAGGGCCACACCAAGTTGCCCAAAAATCTACCAATACGGGGATATCGCTATTTATAACCTCTTTGTCAAATTCTGCTGTTGTAAGTGTAATTTCCATTGCTAATCTCCTTTAAAGTTTAGTATAAAATATTATGTGCTTATCTATCGCCTAAAATACGTGTTAAGCCGTCCAATATAGCCTCTGACACGGAATGTCTGCGCGGTGAGTGGGACATTGGCTGTTTATGTAATTGCGGCTGGGCAATAGGCTTATCAGCAAAATGCGCTGCCTTTGCAGGCTCCGGAAATTTGCGCACCTGCACGCCTAAGGTTTCAAGGTTGCGTTCTGTACCCTCAAGCGCCAAGGTGATAGACACCGTTGCACGCTGCAACTCCTCGGTGGCGGCGGCGATTTTCGCATCTACCTGAGAAAGCTCTGTTTTAAGCACCGCTATGCTCTCTGCAATGCCAACAGCAGAGCTGTTAATCATTTGCTTGGCGTCGTTTTTTTCGCGCTCTGCGGCGGCAATCAGCGCAAGCGCGTCGTCGCCGGCTTTATCTATTACCATGCGTGCTTCTTGCTGTGCGCGTTCGCTTTCGTCGCGCGCTGCCGATAAAATATCCTTCTTCTCAGCATCTGCCGCAAGCTGTGCATTTTTTATAATGCACTGTGCCTCTTGCCGCGCCTTTTCCTCTTGCAAAGAAAGCTCTTCCTTGCGCGCTTCGTACTTGCCAACGCTTAAGGTAAGGGAATCTATAGTGGTATTAAGGCGCGAATTGTCTGCCTTCAGCACCACTGTTTCCTGCTCTCGCGAAAAAAGGCGGCTTTTATAGCCCGCCATCTCCCGAGTAGTGTCTTCCAGCTTTATGCGCAGCTGCGCAAGCTCCTCGGCAGTTTGCGTGGCAAGCTGCTTTTCGCTTTGCAAGGTTTCGCTGGCTTCTTTAATTTTTAATAGCAAAATGTCGTTATCGTCTTTAGATGTGGCATATTCTTTTTCAAGCTTTTCCATTTGCTCTGTAAGGCGCGTAATATTTACGGTATTTTCGCTTGTAATACGCTCTATATACTCAAGGACTTCATCACGCTTAAAGCCGAACATAGTTGTGCGGAACACCCTTTGTGTAACGCCGCTGTTGTCGTTTGCAAAGCTACCGTTTACCGGAACGGCATCTGTCATGATAGCGCCTCCTACCATTTATATTTATTTTCATTATAACACTAAGAAAATGAAAAAGAAAGTCGTATTTTATAAAACGCTCTTGATACAGCAATTTTACTTTTGATTATCTTGCTAAACCCTCGTCTTTGCTGTATGCAACTTGACAAAAAGTTG
>JAVWZM010000038.1:0-19405 GCA_036661035.1 Oscillospiraceae bacterium | reverse complement strand
AAGACAATAATAAGTCAAGTTGCGATATGTTCAAATCTCTGTTTTTCGCCATAGCATTTTACGCAATGGAAGAACGCCTGTACATATGCACTATACAAAAGCGGCCAAGGCTAAACTTTCGTTTTACCTGGGCCGCTGTTAATATCGGATATACGCGTTATTACTTTGAACGATTATTTAAAAGCGTGATAACGTCATCGTAGAAGGAGTTGTCCTCTTCTTCTTCCTTCTTTTTCTCTTCTTCAAGCCTCTTGCGTTCGTCCTCAAGAGATGCTTCAGCTACTTTATCATCGGAAAACGCAATGGGCACACCGTTAAAGCCTGTAGACACAGCACCCTGTGCGGTTTTAGCCGTTTGTGACGGAGATATAGGCATAATACCCGGCACAGCCTCAAAGCCTGTGGCGATAACGGTAACACACATCTCGTCCTTTAATGTTTCGTCAAATGCCGCGCCCCAGATAATATTTGCGTCTGGGTGTGCCGCGCTGGTAATAAGCCCCGATGCGCGCTCTACGTCCTCTAGGCCGATATCCGGTGACGCTGTAATGTTTATAATTACGCCGCGCGCACCTGCAATGCTTGTTTCAAGCAGTGGGCTTGAGATAGCGGCATTAGCCGCGTCCTCAGCCTTATTAACGCCCTTGGCGGAGCCTACGCCCATGTGAGCATAGCCTGCGTCTTTCATGATGCTACGCACGTCTGCAAAGTCCAAATTAATAAAGGCGGCAACATTTATCAGAGCAGAGATACTTTCTACGCCTTGGCGCAAAACATTATCTGCCGCTTCAAATGCATTATGTAGAGTGATTTTTTCTTGGCTGATTAGCTTTAAGCGCTCGTTTGGGATAACAATCAGCGAGTCGACACGCTCTAATAAGCCGGCAATGCCTTGCTCGGCAGTATTCATCTTGCGCTTGCCCTCAAAGGGAAAGGGCTTTGTAACGATACCTATGGTAAGTATGTTCAAGTCCTTGGCTATTTCGGCTACTACGGGTGCTGCGCCTGTGCCTGTGCCGCCGCCCATGCCTGCCGTGATAAACGCCATTTGAGCGCCTTTTAACGCGCTGGCTATCTCGTCGCGGCTTTCCTCGGCGCTGCGCTGGCCTATTTCAGGATCTGCCCCTGCGCCGCGGCCTTTGGTTAGCTTTGCGCCTATTTGCACCTTTTGTGTTGCGTGCGAAGTATATAGTGCCTGTTGGTCGGTATTCATCGAAATAAATTCGACACCTTTTAAACCGGTTTCGACCATACGGTTCACAGCATTGCCGCCACCGCCGCCCACGCCGATAACTTTTATATTAGTTATATTTTGATTTTCTTCGTCGAGGATAAATGCCACGAATAATTCCCCCTAAAGATATTATTATTTCTTTACATTATTAAAGAGTAACAGATTTTGAGTATAATTTCAAGCGTTTAAGCAAACAAAATCAACAATTATATAAAAACAACTATTTCCCTGCTCGCCAAACACCTTTTAGCGCTTCATTTTCATTTTGATGGCTCACATCAAGGGTACCGCGTTCGGTTTTTTCGATGTTTTTGGTTAAAATGGTTTTGGCAAGTGCAAGCTTGTCCGCAAGGTCGTTATCTGTGCCGATAAGCACTCGCGCGCGCATATCATACAAAAAGCTTATTTCAAGCTCGCTTGTTATATCTATTTGCGAAATAGGCGAAAGCTCTGCCTCGGCAAGGCCGTTTAGCACATTTTTAAGTGCCGACAGCCTTTCCTCTGTTTCAAGGGATATCATCACGCCTGCAATAGGTGCCACAGGGCGCGCACCTGCAACCTCTATAAGCCCTGTCGGCAGCTCCGGCGACACACGCAGCACCTTTAAATTGCTGCTAAGCACCGCATATCCGCCGTCCATAGACATGTAATACGTTTCGACTGCCGGCACCGCTTTAAACACTATTGTGCCGGGCAATCGTCTGCGTACCTCTATGCTTTCTATATATGGCAAAACCTTGGATATTTCTGCTTGAGTTTTCTTCGTATCGAAGGAAAACATATTATCCCCCACCGAATGTGCAAAGGCAAGTATGATTTCCTCAACATCGTATGGCGAATCGCCGACAAGCTCAAATTTTTCTATTTTGAAAAGCACCGTCATAGAAAGCGTAAAGCCTGTAATCACCGTCAGCACGATTAGCATTGCCGCAAAAATTCTTCGTTTTGTACGCCGTCGCCTTGCCTCGCCTCGGGTTAGACGACGTGATTGTGCTTGCTTTCGTTTCTTTTTTTGCTTTGTACTTTCTTGTGGTGCAGACGGGCTTTGTACGTCTATCGGCAGCATAATTTCGCTTATGCTATTCTGTGTTTTTGTACGCGCAGGCGGCGGTGCCATTTGGTCGAATAACTGTGGCCTTTGCCTTTGAGGATAGTTTTGCTGCAAGGGCGGCTGTGCCTGCATGGACGAACGTGGCTTATTTTGTTTTTTGCGTTTATCCATTTTTACCTCCTTGCGAAGCCTATGCGCTGTTATTAGGCTATGCTTTCGTTTGTACCGCGCACTGTAGCTATGTCTGCGCCGAGGGAGGCAAACATTGCCCCTATATCCTCGTACCCACGGTTTAAATGCTCTATTCCATATACGCGGCTATTGCCCTCGGCACACATTGCGGCAATAACAAGCGCCGCCCCACCGCGTAAATCCGGCGCGATAACAGATGCCCCGTGCAGCTTATCTACACCTTTTATAATAATATCGCGTCCGTTTTGCTCTGCATTTGCGCCAAAGGCACGAAAGCCATTTGCGCATGTGAAACGGTTTTCAAACACGGTGTCTGTAATGCTTGCGTTTCCCTTCGCTGTTAAAAGCACTGCCGCCATAAGAGGAGCCGCATCTGTGCAAAAATGTGGATATGCGCCTGTAACAAGGGCTCCTGTGCCGCATATGCGGGTTGGCGCGCAGAGCGTAAGTGCGCCATTTGCATTGCCGATTTCGCAGCCCATGCGCTTTAATATCTGCACGGTAGCGTCTATGTGCTTCGGCACGCAATTGCTAAGGCGAACATAACCCCCCGTAGCGGCTGCGGCACATAGCATTGTGGCGGCGGTAATCCTATCGGGAAAGGGCGTATATTCCGTGCCGTGCAGCAAAGTACCGCCCTGCACATATATTGTGTTTGTTCCGACACCTGTAATTTTGGCTCCGCAGGATATCAAAAACTGCGACAAATCTAATATTTCAGGCTCTATGGCAACGCCGCGCAACACGGTGTTTCCACTAGCGGCAGCTGCCGCCATCATCAAGGTTTCCGTTGCGCCCACGCTTGGCAAACGCAGAGTATAATCTGTACCCGTAAATCCATTTGGCGCACTTAGCACAAGCTCGTCGCCATGTAAACTAATCTGCGCACCCATATGCTGCAAGCCGTCTAGGTGTATATCTATGGGCCTTGCACCAAGGCGGCAGCCACCGGGAGAATGTACTTTGGCAAAGCCGGTGCGCGCTAAAAGCGGTGCTAAATAAAATATTGACGAGCGCATTGCGCCCATTAAATGGCGAGGAATAAAATGTTCTTCCACGCCTTGCGCATTAATACGCACACTGCCCTGCATAAACTTTGCCATACAACCCAAGCTTTGCAATATTTCGATAGAAACATCTACGTCCGACAAATGCGGCACACCGTTTATGATAACCTCGCCCTCGCACAAAAGGCTTGCCGCCAGTATGGGCAGCACGCTGTTTTTGGCAGACGGCAAATGCACACTGCCGCTTAGCTTGGTTTTACCTGTAATTGATAAATATTCCAAAATAGCACCCCACTTCTAAAGCCTTGTAAACCATAGTATGTCAAAATGGGGCTTTGTGTTAAAATATCATCAAAATTAATAAACGGCGTCAAATATGGCAGTGAAAAAGCTATTTTACAGCAATTTTACTTTTGATTGTCCTACTCAAAGCCACGTCTTTGCTGTATGCAACTTGACAAAAGGTTGTTTACAAAGACAATAATAGTCAAGTTGCTATAGCAGCAATTCCAATTCATCGCATATTTTCGCAAGCGAATTTGGCATGGCAAGATTGCGCGCCTTTGCGCCCATTTCCATTAGTAACGCAAAATCCTTGGTAAGCTTGTCTACGGTGTCTATCAATAGCTGCGGCGTTAGGTTTTTTTCTTCTATTACCGTTGCGGCACCTATTTTGGCAAGCTGCATGGCGTTGTGATATTGATGATTTTCCGCTACGTTTGGCGACGGGATAAGCACACTGGCTTTGCCTGCCGCCGATATTTCCGCCAAGGTAAGTGCTCCTGCACGGCATATCACCAAATCTGCGGCCGCAAGCAGCATTGGCATATTGTCGATATATTCTCGAATGACAAATTTGCTGCTTTTATCTATACCAAGCTTTTGTGCCAATTCCGCAAAATCCGCCTTTTCGATAGAGCCTGTGGCATGTATATGTAAAAAGTTTCTCTCTTTAATATGCCAAGCCGCAAGGGGCGCAATCATTTCGTTTATACGCTGTGCGCCAAGGCTGCCGCCAAAGGAAAGTATTACAATTTGCTTTTCCTTTGCACCAATAGCCTCTCTTGCTTTTTGACGGTCGGCGGCAAACACCTCAGGGCGTACGGGGTTTCCCACAACTACGGTTTTTTGCGGCACTTTCAGCTTTTCCACTGCGTCGGGCATTGCCGCAAGCACTATGTCCACATCTTTTGCCAAAAGCTTATTGGTAACGCCCGGATATGCATTTTGCTCGTGAATGGCGGTTTTAATGCCGCGCTTTGCCGCCGCTCGCACAATAGGGCCGCTTACATATCCGCCTGTGCCGATAACAAGCTGCGGCGACACTGCTTTAAGTATGGCATTTGCGCAATGCCCCGACAGCGCAAGATAGTACACCGCCTCAATGTTTCTTATTATATTGCGCGGCGTAAGGCTGCGCTGTATTCCGCGCACCTCAATATCGTGAAAAGGATAGCCCGCCTTTGTTACAAGGGCATATTCCATGCCCCCGCGCCGTCCTGCAAAATGAATTTCCGCCATGGGATATTTAGTTTTAAGCTGTTGCGCTATGGCAAGCGCAGGATTGATATGCCCTGCCGTGCCGCCTGCGGCTATTAAAATGCGCATAGATTATCCCCCTGTCTGCCTTGCTTATTCTATGTTTTATAAATAGTAGATTGCCGCGAAACCGAAAGCACAACGCCTATTTCGCCCATGAGCATAGTAAGCGAGGTGCCGCCTGCCGAAAAGAAGGGCAAGCTGATGCCTGTATTGGGTATAAGGTTAGTAACCACGGCGATATTCAGTGCCGCCTGCAAGGTAATTTGCATTATAACGCCCACCACAAGCATTGAGCCGAATTTATCCTTTGCCTTTATTGCCACATAAAGCCCACGCAATAATAAAGCCACAAATAAGCCGATTACGATAAGCGCGCCAACAAAGCCAAGCTCCTCGCAGGTGATTGAAAATATAAAATCGTTTTGCGGCTCAGGCACGTACAAATGCTTTTGCACCGAATTGCCTATTCCCTTGCCAAACAGCTTTCCGCTTGCTATAGCATACATGCTTTGTATTGTTTGATGCCCTTTGCCAAGTGCGTCCGAAAACGGATCTATCCAATAATTAAGGCGGCTTTCCACGTATGGAACAAGGTCGGGCACAAGCACAAGAGCGCCCACTATTGCCGATATGCCGCCCACCACCGCAATGCCAAACCACAAAAGCCCTGTGCCGCCTACAAACATCATAATCGCGCCTATGCCAAGTATAACCAAGGTACCCGAAAGATGCGGCTCTAAAAGCATAAGCCCTGCTATTACGCCTAAAATTACCATAAACGGCAAAACGCCATAGTTGAACCGTTTCATCTTATTATGGTTTACTGAAATAATATGGGCAAACACCACAATTACCGCAAATTTTGCAACGTCTGAAGGCTGTAAGGTGCCTACGCCCGGAATAGTTATCCACCGTCTGGCATCATTGAGCGGCGTCATAAACAGCACTATTATAAGCAGCACTATTGTAACGCCCATAAGCGGCCACGCAAATCTGTGAAAGATATGATAATCCACTACAGATGCGCCTATCATTGCCGCAAGGCCTATAATTGCGAATATAATTTGCTTGCGAATAAACACAAAACTGTCGCCTTTTCGGTAATAGGCTGTGGCGTAGCTTGAGCTGAACACCATTACAAGCCCAAACCCAACCAGTGTAAGCACTATAATTGCAATAGGCAAATCCATGGGTGGCAGCTTGCGCTTTTTGCTTTCGTTTTCTATTTTCACAGCCTTTGTGTCTTTTGGCAACAGCTCACCTGCTTTCGGATTTAGTTTATATTTTGCGTTCTAGCAATATGCGGTTTATTTATTATTGTAACGCAGATTTTCTACATGGCTTTTCCCTGTTTTTGGCAGAATACACAGTGTCACATACAGCTATATACATATACAAATCCCAGTACCACAAACACGATAGTTACAAAGCTAAACACAGATACTATTTTTACTTCACTCCATCCGCAAAGCTCGAAATGGTGATGTATAGGTGTCATTTTAAATATGCGCTTGCCATGAGTAATCTTGAAATAAGTCACCTGTATCACCACGCTTGCCGCCTCGCATATGTACACAATGCCAAGCAACAATAAAAGCTCTGGCTTTTCTATGCAAAAGGCTACAGCTACCACAGCACCGCCCAAAAACATGCTGCCTGTATCCCCCATAAACACCTTGGCAGGGTGGAAGTTCCACGCCAAAAAGCCTGCACAGCCCCCTGCTATAGCCGCCGCAAACAGGGCAATTGTAGTATACCCCAGTAGACCGCTAATAAGCATAAAGCCCAGCATTACTACAAAAGTTATGCTAGACGCAAGGCCGTCTATACCGTCTGTAAGGTTTACGGCGTTTACAAGAAAAATTATAAACAAAAAAGCTATAGGATAAAAGAAATAGCCTAAATCCACCACGCCAAGCACAGGTATGGTAACAACGGTTGAAAGGCTGCCGTTTAAATGCAGCGACGACAAAAACGCGGCGGTAATCATAACTTGAAACACTATTTTTACCCGTGCGCGCAGCCCTAAATTGCGCTTTTTAATTACCTTAACATAATCGTCTACAAAACCCACAAGCCCAAATGCCACTGAAGTAATAATGGCTATTACCAAGTTTAAATTGGCATGTGTCCAGCCGCTGCCAAGCAAATCGGGCGCAGAAATGGCAAGCGCCATATATCCTGCCGTAACGCCCAAAAGGCTGCCGAAATAAAACATAAGCCCACCCATGGTAGGCGTGCCGTTTTTGTCGGAATGCCATGTGGGGCCGATTTCTTTTATTGTCTGCCCATATTTGAGGCGTTTTAGCCATGGCACAAGGGCACAGCCCGAAAGCGCCGTGACGCCAAGTGCGGTAAACGCCGCAATAATCAGTGCATATCTAGCCAAATTAAGGTCAGCTCCTTTTAGTCTTGTGATATTTTTACGTTTTGCCGTTTATATTTACAAATCTATTTTTTTATAAAATTCCGACAAAATATCTTCAAAATGCATGCCGTTACTTGCCTTTACAAGCACTGCGTCACCTGCTTTGCAGTAATTTGCAAGCAATAGCACTGCGTCCTTTTTATCTGCACAATGAGTAGCCGAAAGCCCAAAGCCAACTGCGCGCTCGTGGGTGTAACGCGTTTCTTCGCCTATGGTAATAAGAAAATCCACGTCACATTCTGCGGCAGCACGGCCTATGTCCTCGTGGGCATACCGCGAAAGCTCGCCAAGCTCGAACATATCCCCCAAAACGGCAATCCGACGCTCGCATGGGAAATCTCGCAAGGTTTTAAGTGCCGCGTGCATTGAATCGGGGTTTGCATTATAGCAATCTTCTATTACGGTGATGCCGTTTTTTTGCACTATGTGCTGGCGATGGCCCGTTGTAACAAAATCCGAAAGTGCCTTTGCCGCCTTTTCGGCGTTTAGCCCAAGCCTTGTGGCAAGGGCATATGCCGAGAGGGCGTTTAGCACATTATGCTCGCCAAGAGCAGGTATTTCCACATGAAATTTTCCGTTTTCTTTATCGCAAAGCATAAAGCGGCTGCTGCCGTTAATGTAAGTAATATCCTTTGCCCATACATCTGCGTCGCTGCAAATACCAAAGGTGACGCGGCGTAAATCCGGACGCAAATCTGCCTTTGGTAAAAAGTCGTCATGGATATTTATCACAAGTGGCGCGCCTTCGCTAAGCCCCTCGCATATTTCAAGCTTTGCCTTTAATATATTTTCTCTTGTTCCAAGCTGTTCTAAGTGCGAACGGCCGATACAGGTAATAATTGCGCCTTGGGGCTTTGCCGCGTTTGTAAGCTTGCTTATTTCGCCAAGCCCCTGCATGCCCATTTCTATTACAGCGTATTCCACGCTTTCGTCTAGGCGCAGCAAAGTTTTCGGCATGCCTATTTCGTTGTTTTGGTTGCCCTGAGTTTTAAGGGTTTTGCCAAACGCCGAAAACACAGCATAGCAAAATTCTTTAGTGGTGGTTTTGCCCACGCTACCCGTTACGCCCACAAGCACAGGGCTGAAAGCGGCACGATAGTTTGCGCCTATTTGTATAAGCGCATCGTGAATATCCCCTACAACTACACATTTTTCAGTGGGTATATCCTGTATACCGTGCTGTGCCAACACTAAGGCGGCACCGCTTGCAAGAGCCGATTTTGCAAAGTCGTGCCCGTCTGCACGTTCGCCCTTAATGCATACAAATATACAGCCATTTATTATTTTACGGCTGTCTGTTACGATATCTGTAATTTCAACATCTGTTTCTAAAACGCCAATGCCTTGCAAAATAGTGTTTGCCATCATAGGCCGCATATTTTACATCCTCTCGTTTTCCAAAATACAGCAACGTACTTATCCATTGCTATATAGCAATGCTTACAACTTTTAAACCGCCGGCTATCATAAGTTAAGTTGCTATATATCCGTTTGCGCCAAGCCATTCTTTCACTATGCGATGCTCGTCAAGATACAACGTTACGCCGTCTATCACTTGATAATCCTCGTGGCCTTTGCCGCAAAGCACCAAAACGTCACCGTCTTTTAGCATATCCAATGCCTTATTCAGTGCGCATCTGCGCTCTACCTCGGCAATATAGGGCTTGCCTCCCTCTTTTAAAAGTGGGATTACTTCATTCATTATATCATATGGGTTTTCTTTTCGCGGATTATCTGACGTTAAAATAATAAAATCTGCATATTTCATAACTGCGCTTGCCATAAGCGGCCTTTTTTGTGCATCACGCTCGCCTGCGCAGCCAAACAATACCAATAAGCGATTATCCGCAAATGGCACAATACCCGAAAGCACCTTTTCTATAGCGTCGCCTGTGTGCGCGTAATCGCAAAGCACAGTAAATTTGCCATGATACAGCACCTCACAGCGTCCGCGCACTCCGTGACTGTCTATAAGCGCGGTGCTTACTTTATCCGACGGTATGCCAAGGGCAATTGCCGCCGCCGCTGCCGCCAGCGCATTATGCACAGAATATTCTCCCGGCATAGGAAAAGATATCCGCTCGATAAAGCTTGTGCCCACCATTACAAAGCTTACACCCGATGCCGACAGCTTTATATTGCGCGCTGTGTAATCTGCGGTATTGTCTTTATTGGAAAATGTAATGGTTTTATCGGCTTTGCACTCGTCTAAAAGGCGGCGGCCGTATTCGTCATCAATATTAACTATCATGGTGTTCACCTGATTAAACAGGCTTTTTTTCGCCATGTAATAATTTTCAAAGGTTTTATGATAGTCTAAATGGTCTTGAGTTAAATTAGTAAAAACGCCCACCTCAAACTGCAATCCCCATAAGCGCAATTGGTCTAAGGCTTGGCTGCTTGCCTCTAATATTGCAAAGGTACAGCCTGCCGCGTGCATGCGCGACATCAGCGCCGCCAAGTCCCACGGCTCGGGTGTAGTGTATTTTGCAGGGATTTCCACTGTATCTATCTCTGTATGAATAGTGCCGATAAGCCCTGCCTTATAGCCGGATTTTTCTACGATTTCTTTTATAAGTGTGGTGACGGTGGTTTTGCCGTTTGTTCCCGTTACGGCAACAAGCCTTAGCTTTTTAGCCGGATTGTCGAAAAAGTTTTGGCAGAGCGTGGCATAAGCCTTGCGTGTGTTTTCTACCATTATTTCGTTTTTAACGCCAAGTCTGCGCTCGGTTACTATTGCCAAGGCACCTGCGGCAATGGCTTTTTCGGCAAAATCGTGTCCGTCGCTTTTGCCGCCCTTAGCGCATACAAATACCGCCCCCTCGCACACACGGCGAGAGTCCTGCGTTACAAGCACAGCCTCGCCTTGCGGCAAAACGCCCGTATAGATAATGTTTTCAAAAAGTTTTTGCATTTGCATTTAATAAACCCTCCCTTTAAAAGGTACTAGTTGTCTGCGAAGCCTTATGCCTAAATTGCAGTAATATTAAGCATAGCACATTTATGATAATTGTAGCACTAATTTTCCGGCACTACCGTGGTATCGTGGAAATTAACCGTGATGAGTGTGCCTTGTTCCACCTCTGTTGCCGCCGGTATGTTTTGGCTTGCCGCCAATATCATAGCGGCTCTGCCCACTGTTGCGCCACGCACCTTTATATTCAGCCCTGCGGTGCGCATTGCTTCTGTTGCTGCCGCCACAGTTAAATCCTTGGTTTCCGGCACAACAACCCTTGCGCCAACTGCATCGGGATCTGTATATAGCACCACAGTAGACGTGCGCGGAAGCGAGGTAAGTGCCGAGGGATATTGATATGTTACCGTTCCTCCAAGCCCCTCTATTTTGCAATTAAGCCCAAGCGCCTCAAGCTCTGCCTTTGCGTCCTGTATCGGCTTTCCTATGGTGGCAGGTGTAATAACATCTACCTTTTTAAGCTCCTCGGCGGTATACTGCGGCTCCACGCCAAGATACGGCATTGCCTCGTATATTACCTCCTGCACTATCGGCCCCGAAAGGCGTGCGCCATAAGATGAATTTGTAGGGCTATGGGGCTCGTCAAGAAATGCAAGCACCACTATTTCGGGATCATTTGCAGGGGCAAAGCCCACAAAGGACGCTATGCGCTTTGTGTCGTCGGGATCGTTTAGCTTTT
This sequence comes from Oscillospiraceae bacterium, assembly GCA_036661035.1. GTDB lineage: Bacteria > Bacillota > Clostridia > Oscillospirales > Ruminococcaceae > JAGPHI01. Next base: position 8,298 of record JAVWZM010000038.1, on the reverse strand, counting down.
GGCTTGTGCCGGATTTGCCACCCACGCGATAGCCGGGCACATATGCGTTGTTGCCATGGCCGCCCGGTTCATTTACGCTATCCTCCAAAAGCTTGCAGATAGTTTTACTGGTTTCCTCGCTGATAACCTGCCTTTTTATTTGGGGAGTCATTGTTTTAATAATGTTTCCGTTTTCGTCCAAAATTTTGCTAACCACATGTGGTTGCACAAGCTTGCCGCCATTTATTGCGGCGGAAATTGCGGTAATCATAGATATAGGCGTAACGGCACTGGACTGGCCAAATGATGATGACGCAAGCTGCACAATGCCCATTTCATCTTCGGTATACACTTGGTTTTTAGCCTCGTCTTGCATATCCACGCCTGTTTTTTCCATAAAGCCAAAGCCTTGTAAGTAGTTTGTAAAAGTATGCGCGCCCATCATTTGCCCTAAATTTATATAATACGGGTTACAGGATTTATCAAGGCCTTGTGCAAAATTAAGAGTGCCATGCCCACCTGCTTCGGCACATTTCATGGGTAGCAAACCCGGCAAAACCGTAAACGAGCCATGGCAGGTATAAGAAGTGTTCAGCGTTGCCGCGCCCGAATCCAGTGCGGCAGATGCCGTAACCACTTTAAAAACAGAGCCGGGCTCGTAGATATCCTGCACAGCTTTGTTTCGCCTTTGCGCCCAAAGCGCCTCGCCCTCTGCCTTTTTCCTTTCGGTTTCGTCTGTTATCGCCGCCACTGCCGCGGCAACAGTTTCGTCTGCGATTTTAAACGGCTCGTTTAAATCGAAGTCCGGCATGCTGGCACAGGCGTAAATTGCACCTGTTTTGGGGTTCATGGCTATAATCACGCCGCGGTTTGTCACGTTGTGTTCTTTTACAGCCGCTAAAAGATATTTTTCGGCGGAGTGCTGTATGTTTTCGTCTATTGTAAGCACAAGGCCATTTCCGTTTACAGCAGGATACTCGGTTTTATAGCTTACGTCCGAAAGCTCATATCCAAGGGCATTTTTACCCGAAACAATGCGTCCCGGTGTGCCCTTTAACTCGTCGTTATACACGTATTCAAGCCCCATTACGCCGTCGCCGTCCACATTGGTAAAGCCTATTACCGTTGATGCAAAATTGCTATATGGGTAATATCGTTTCGAGTCTTGACGCAGATATATGCCTGCTATGGGGTGTTCCTTGTTTATTTCGTCTTCATTATAGCTTTTGATGTATTCTCGCAGAGCGTCCGCCACAGGCTTTTCTATTTTACGCTTAATCATCTGATAATTTGTGTCGCTTTTTGACAGCTTTGCAAGCACATCTGCCTCATCTATTTCCAATATTCGCGCAAGGTTAGACGCAATGGCGTTGATATCGCTTTTTGCCTTTGCCATATCCCGTGGAGATGCCTCCACCGTCCACACTGTAGAGCTGCGCGCAAGCTCTTTCATGTTGGCATCATAAATAGTGCCGCGGTTCGGCGTGATGATTTCATCGTGCAATTGCTGGTTTGCCGCTTGGGCACTGTAATTATCTTTATCTATAATTTGCAGCTGAACAAGGCGATATATTATTATGCCAAACGATATAACTGCTACTAGCCCTACGAATATTGCGCGCAGCATAATGCTGCGTGATACTGCTGCTTGCGGCTTTTTTCTTTGCTGCATTATGTCCTCCCTAACAATAATCACCGGCCTTTTAGTCCTTGCGGGAATGAAAGCCGGTGATAATACTTATTTCTCTAAGGTGCAAGGTATTCCATAAAGCTCATAAGTCCTGTGCGCAAATTTTCTGCCGTTTTCTCCGCCGCGTTTTCGGGACGGACAATTTTGTTCTCATTTGCAAGGGAAATATATATTTTTTGAGATTCGTTCATTTTCACAAGACCAAGGGACGCCGCGCGAGCCTCCACATTTTTGATATTGGTTTTCATCTGCATTTCCGTGGCCAGATACGTGTGCTCGCTTGCAAGCTCCAGCAATTCCTTTTGTGCCGTTTCCACGTCCTTGGAAAGCTCTGTCACTTTAGATTTGCTATATAAATTGCTGCACACAAGCGACAATAAAATCGTTATCATAGCGGCTGTTTTAAATCCCTTTAGTTTAAAGCGGCGCAATGCTTTTTTATCGTCGTTTTTAACAACGCGCATTTCGCGGTTTTGGTCTTGCTTTGGTGCAAAATGCTCTAAATTATATGCGGTGCTTTCTTGCATTGCGCTGCCTCCTTTTCTTGTACATTAAAACGTTTCGCTGTTTTTCGTTTTGCCTTGTAAATATCTGCATTTTAAATGCGCTTTCCCCTTGCGCATGGCTGCTATTATGTTGCGCGATATTATATCTACAGCTTCTCCGCCACGCGCAGCTTTGCACTACGGGCACGGCGGTTATCCTCTTGCTCTAGTGTGTCTGCCTCTATGGGCTTTTTGGTGATAAGCTTTGCCTTTGCTTTTCCGCCGCACACGCATACAGGAAATTCCGGTGGGCAAGTACAGGCTGTAGCCCACGCCTTAAAACGCTGCTTTACAATGCGGTCTTCAAGAGAATGGAAGGTTATTATAGCAAGGCGTCCGCCTGGCTTTAGCATGGAAAATAAATCGTCCAGCCCTTCGCTAAGCGCGTCCATTTCGCCATTTACCGCAATGCGCAAAGCCTGAAAGCTGCGGCGTGCAGGGTTTTTGTCCTTGCGGCGCACAGATGCAGGCAAGGCAGATACAATGGCGCGCACCAATTCGTCGGTTGTTGTAAGCGGATTTATTTCGCGCATTGCAACTATTTTACCTGCGATATACCACGCATATGGCTCCTCGCCATATTCCTTTAATATTTTTGCCAGCTCCTCGCGAGTATAGCTGTTTACAATGTCGGCGGCGCTTATTCCGCTTTGGCTCATGCGCATGTCAAGCGGTGCAGAGCCTTTATACGAAAACCCTCTCGACTCCTCGTCCAATTGATACGAGGACACGCCCAAATCTAAAAGCGCACCGTCAATTTCGGTAACGCCATATTCGCTAAGCGCCGAGGAGGCATATCTGAAATTAGTTTGCACTACCTTTGCCCTTTGCCCTGCAAGGCGCAGTGACGCCGCGGCTATTGCGTCGGGATCTTGGTCTAGGCTGTACAGCATGCCTGTAGTAAGATGCTGTGATATCTCATAGGAATGTCCGCCGCCGCCGGCAGTGCCATCTACATAAATTCCACTTGGCTTTATGGATAGGCCGTCTATACATTCGTGCAAAAGCACAGGTATATGTTCAAAAGACATTTTTTAAAGCCTTTCCGCGCAATGCGCATATATTGCAGACGGAATTGTGTTTCAAAACCGCCATATGTAAATATTTTCTGCCTTCGCTCACAAAAGCCTTTATAAGTGCAAAGCCGTTAAAACTCCATTTCCTCCATGGCTTTGGCTATAGGCCCTGAGCGCATGCGCTCGTTCATGCTTTGCCACGCCTCGGTATTCCATATCTCGGCATGGGAGCCAACGCCTATGACGCTAACGTCCTTTACAAGCCCTGCATGCTCGCGCAAAGCTTGCGGCAAAAGTATGCGCCCTTGCTTGTCGGCAGATGCCTCGATAGCACTTGCATATAAAAAACGCTGTATATCGCGAGATTTCACCATGCTTTTTTCAAGCAGAAGCTGGGATATACGTTGCCATTCATTTTGCGGAAAAGCTACAAGGCAATCGTCCAGCCAGCGCGTAACTATAAAGCTATCGCCCATTTGCTCTCTGAATTTAGGTGGAAAATTAAGACGGCCTTTGTCGTCGATGGCATAATTGTACTCGCCTAAAAACATAATTACGCCACCGCCCTTTCGTATAATCTCCCACTATTACCCACTTGCTCCCACTTAGTATTTTCATTATATAATGAATATCATAAAAATGCAATACTTATATATTTTTGAACGCAAATTTTCACAGTTTATTTTGAAGTGTACACGCAGCCGTGTGTGTCGATTTTAAGGTTTTTTTGTATTTTTTTGTCCTCTTGGCTCATAGGTAGCTACTCCTACATTTAGCAAATATCAAATAAAAACGCCAAGATGTTCTTGCAGATAACACCTTGGCGCAATTTTCTCTTTTACGGTTGGCTACCCCCACATTTAGCAAAGAGCCGGAAACTTTCATATGTGCTTATCAACAACATTGGACAAAGAGCAAAAAAACAGAGCAAAGGCAAAATGCCCATTGCTCTGTTTTATAACGCTTTATAACCACAAATTTAACTATGCCATGCGCGATAGTACGCGCACAAGATAAGCTTTTAAACGGAACAAGGCTTTAGCCTTGTTTCATTAAAGCAAACTTCAATCATCGTCCTCGTCGTCTTGCGACTCGTCTGGAGATTCGGCATACACTATTCCGAAAATATCTCTGATGCTGTCCCAAAGATTAGCAATATGTTTAAATGTCATATTCTCCACCCCTTTGTTAGCGTTCTAACTTTTATACGTATTACCCAAGGGAAATATTTCATTTTAAACTAAATATATACAATTTTCGTGGTTTTGCACTAATTGCGCGAAGCATTGTTGTATGTTCTTTTGTCTTCGTACATCTTGCAATCCGCCTCGCTGACCATGGTTTCAAATGGCGTTGCAGGGCTAAAAGCAAATGCCATACCTGCGGCACAATAAATAGGCTCGCTTTCCACCGCGTTATATTCGCTAATCTTGTCTTTAAATTTATTTAATCTGTTTTGCGCATCGTCCTCGGTAACACGATAGCCCATTACTATAAATTCATCTCCGCCCATGCGATACACCTCCGGCGTATCGCTGAACACCTCGCGCAAAATATTCGCTATGCCGCAAAGAGCCTTATCACCGCTGGCGTGGCCGAAATTATCATTTACCTCTTTAAGATTATTTAAATCGAAGGAAAAGCAAACTGCCGGCATGAGTTCATTCCAATTTGCCTTTGTGGACAGCTTGTTTTTTTCAAATGCGGCACGGTTGGCAAGGCCTGTAAGTAAATCTGTTTGTGCCAAGGTGTAATACAGCTTTTGCACCTCGAGCTGGCTGTTTTTGAGCGATATTTTCGCCTCTAAAAGCTCGCCAGAGTGCAGCATGCTTTCAATATCTATATTTACCGCAACAAAATTTAACAGCTCGTTGTACAATATTGCGCAAAGCGCAGTGTACATAGGCAAAATCATCACACTATCCGCGCGCTGCAAGATCGGAGTGGGATATGCGCAAAGCATACATGCAAAAATAAAGAGCAATACAGCGCAAACAGACATATTGTTCCACACCGACAGCGGTAAAAGCAAAAGCTTTTTTATTTGCCTGTATTTTGAAAGTATTAAATACGCCGAAATGCCTGCCGTTAATAACGCGGCACCAATCCCTATTAACGCGCCCCTCATTGCCACGGCGCAAGCCACGGAATTTACCGTTAAATAAGCAAACAGAGCCGCAGTGGCAAGGGCAAAAACAAAGCGAAAATCCCTTTCCTCCGATAATATATACAGCACAACTACGCACAATAGCAAGGCTAAAATAACCGCCGCTAAACGCCATTTCAGCATATATGCTATTACGCACATTGCGCAAATAGGCACTAAAGCAATAAATGGTTTAATGCTTTTTACACGCAGATTGCCTATTAAAACAAACACAAGAAAAGTTAAAACAGCCATTATCAAAGATATTGTAAGCTCCATGATAAAGCCCCCTTTGGTTTTTAATTCGCATCAACGGGTTCGCTTTTATTATTGTATCATAAAAATCTTATTTTTATAATACAATTTGCCATGTTTACGGCTCTCGCTTTAGCAGCAGTGAACCGTATACGTAATCGCACCGCGAGCCGCATGATTAGCCCTCGGGCGGCGCAGGTACAAAACAGTTGCCTATTAATTCTGCGGCTTTTGCCACACTGATGAAAGCTCTTGAATTAACATATCTGTATTTACCTTAGCGCCTTCGCTTGTAAGGTGATTATTGGTATCGTAAAAATATTTACCCTCCATAATATGGTCTTGCGCACTGCCGATTACAGGCATCTTCAACTGCTTTTTTATGGCTGCATCATAAGACGCAATGTCTTCGTCGTTGCTTGTTACTGCCAGCTTATCCAGAGGTGCGAATGCAAAATACACCTTTACGCCATTTTTGATTGCCTTTTTATAATATCTGTTCAAAGAATTTATCGAACCGCTATACAATATATCTTTACTCAGCGTGATGATATCGTCCTTATTATATCCGCTTTCAAGTAGGCTTGTGCGCACTGTCGTCACATCTCCAAGTGGCCCAAAATCTTTATGATGCTCATTAATACTTTCCGGTGCATCTTTAAGATCCAGCTTGTGTTTGCTGTATTTTATAAACGAAAACGCCATGCCGGGGTAATAGCTTGCCGGTAAAAGCTCTAAGCATTGCTTATCATTTCCAATCCCCATCCATAATGTGGAATAATCTATGTTTTTACCGCGCATTAAAATATGCTCAGGCGCAAAAACCACCACATCGCCCTCTCGGGTATATTTGTTCAATATGGAAATATAATAATCAATGCCAAAATATGCTGTAGCGCCAATGTTAATACAGGGCATATTAAACGCTTTTTGAAATTCCTCGCAAATTGTGCCATACGGGCTACTGGAGCCGCCTACCAAGATAACACGGGGCGATTGGCGAGTGCTTTTAATAAGCTCTGTTTTATAATGTATTGTGCCCATGATGCTTTCGGTAAATATTTGTGGTAGACCTTGAATATAAAAGAAAAACATTGCAAGCGGTATGCAAAGTGCCAATATGAACACAGTAATTTTCAAAAAATATTTTTTCATTATTTGTTTCTCCGACAATAGCAGATATTTTAGCGAATATTTCAAATGCATAGTTTAAAATGAGTATCAGTATTAAAACTGAAAATAGATAAAGCCTGCCGAGGTGCCTATAGGCACAGACAAAAGCCCGATTAAGCCGCATAATGCCACAATATAATATACTGCATATCTTACAATGGGTTTTTGTTTTTTGATGAATTGCAAAGGGTTTCCGCGATAATATTCGTACCAATCGTATATAATAAGCGCCGCAATTACGCATATAAGCATTGCCACAGTAGCAGGCGTAAAGCCAATGCTTTCCAGATATGTAAATATTTTAAGCGGATTTAAGCCATTTGTGATATGTTTGCCTATATAGACCAAATCGGCAATGCTATTCACGCGAAATATTGCCCAGCCGATGTTTACCAATGTAAAAGTAATCGCCATTCTCGCCGCGTTTATAACGCCCCTTTTAAACGGGGAAACGCCGTTTACATACGTATCTAGGCGCATAATATAAAAGCTTTCGCACGCCAATAATATCCCGTGAAACATTCCCCATATTATAAATTTATACTCTGCTCCATGCCAAAGGCCGGACAAAATAAATGTGATTAATAAATTGAAAATATGGCGCGATTTCTTCACTCGGCTGCCGCCAAGGGGTATATATACATAATCGCTGAACCAAGTGGACAGCGATATATGCCAGCGCCGCCAAAACTCCTTTATGCTTTTTGAAAAATACGGGCTTTTAAAGTTTTGAATAAGGTCAAAACCCAATATTTTTGCAGAGCCTATGGCTATATCGGAATATCCTGAAAAATCGCAATAAATTTGCACCGAAAACAAAACTGTTGCCAACATTATGGATAGTCCGCCAAACTTTGTAATATCGTTATAAACAAAATTGACATAATATGCCACAAAATCTGCAATAACCACTTTTTTAAACATTCCTACGCAAATTTGTCGTAGCCCGTCGCTAAGACGCGCTGTGCTAAAATATTGCTTTTTATAAAACTGCGGCAAAAGCGAGGTAGCGCGCTCTATCGGCCCTGCCACAAGCTGTGGAAAAAAGCTTACATAAAGTGCATACATTCCAAAATGCGTTTCCGCTTTCATGTTGCCTTTATATACGTCTATCACGTAGCTAAGCGTTTGGAATGTATAAAAGCTTATGCCCACAGGCAAAAGCAGATTGAGCGTTATGGGCTGCACGCTAAAGCCAAAAGCTGCCATTGCGCTTACGACGCCGCCTTGAAAAAAGTTGAAATATTTAAACATAAAAAGGCACGCAAGGCTAAGCGCTACGCCCGTAATCATAGCAGCCTTGGCTATTTTTCGGCTTGACGTTCGCGATATTATAATGGCACTTAAATAGCTTGTAACAGTGGTGAATAATATCAATATTACAAGGTTTGGGTTCCACGACATGTAAAAATAATAGCTGAATACAAGCAGGCACACCCACCTAAATTTATGTGGAAGTAAAAAGAACACCGCCGTCACAAGGGGCAGAAAGAC
>JAVWZM010000037.1:0-21255 GCA_036661035.1 Oscillospiraceae bacterium | reverse complement strand
CGGCTGATTTTCATAGGTGTGGTAAAAATCATGCATCCCGCGAAGGTTGCGGGGGAGAAGCCCTTGATCTGTGGAAGCTGCTCGGCGAGTGCCTGTGCCAGATACGCTTTTTCTCCGCAAGAAGTTTTGCAGAGCATAAAAAAGGCTTTCAGCTAAGTTTAAGCACATAGCTAAAAGTCCAAAAAGCCTTGTAAACAGGCACTTTTAAGGCAAAAAGAAAGACCATAATCTCGTATCAAGATTATGGTCTACTTATGGTGCGGGTGACAGGACTTGAACCTGCACATCAAAGACACTAGATCCTAAGTCTAGCGCGTCTGCCAATTCCGCCACACCCGCGTGACTTTTATATTCTAGCAGTTTTCGGGCGTATAGTCAATAGCAAAATGTGATTTTTTGTAATTATTTTAAATAAAGTCATTTTTCAAAGCTGTTTTTAAAATAAGTTTCGCAGTAGAAAAGCGGCGGAGCCTATTTTAAAAATAAGGCAATTCAAAGCTATGCGGCTTTGATGCTGTTATTTGTGATTGTATGCATTTCGCGGCGTGTGGCTAATTACAAAAATAAGTTTCGCAGTAGAAAAGCAGCGGAGCCATTTTTTAAAATTAGCATTATTTTAGGCAATGTGGTTTTGACGCGACTATTTGTACTTGTATGCAATTATCGGCGCATGGACATTTTATCGTAATTTGTGCAATTGACATTTGATGCGTACATTTGCACGGATACATTGTTTTATTGAAACAATATAAGTAAATTTTGCTAAAAGCCTATTTGTTAAAAGTTTATTTACACTTTTTTACATGTTGGGTGTATAATAGAACACATACGTTATTGTATTTTGAAAAATAATAACTTTAAAAAGAAACGGAGAATTTCATATTGAAACATTTTAAACTTAAAGCCTCAATAGGGGTAGCGATATTAGCGGTGCTATATGTGCTTGTTAATAAAATGAACTTAAACCCTATTTATCCCGAATCGGCGTTTTTCTATTGCGTACTGATAAGTGTGTACGTGCTTTTATTCTCGTTTGATAAGCTTGGCAAGCTTGAAGTTGCGCAAAATGCACAGGGCATGCCGTCGGTAAGCTTTCACAAAAGCCCCACAATGGCAAAGCTGCCGCTTATTGTAGTTGGCGTTATTTGGGTGCTTTATTTTGCAGTTAATATCGGTTCTTCTGTGCTGTTTAACGTGGGGGCTTATCGCAGCCAGATGCCGGAATTTGCAGAGATGAACTTTGCGGAAGATTTTAACACTGTGGACATGAGCCAGCTGCCAATAGTAGACAAAGCCATGGCACTGAAGCTTGCAGACAAAAAGCTTGGCGAACGCCCAAGCCTTGGCAGCCAAGTGGTGCTTGGAGAGCCTACCTTGCAGCAGGTAGACGGCGAGCTTGTATGGGCTGTGCCTACCTTACATTCGGGGCTTTTTAAATGGCTTAGTAATATGGACGGCACTCCCGGATATGTAAAAGTTTCTGCCACAAATCCGCAGGACGTAGAATATGTAGACGGCTATAAAATAAAATATCAGCAGAATGCATATTTATGGTATGATTTGGCGTTTTACACGCGCTTTACCGCGGCACCTTTTAAAGGTATTACAGATTTTAGCTTTGAGCTTGACGACACAGGCCGTCCGTTCTGGGTAATCAGCACATATAAATATATGCGTGGATTTTCACTGCCGGAGGCAACAGGCGCAATTATTATGGATTGCAGCACAGGCGCAAGCGAATATCATTCCATTGCAGACATGCCGTCTTGGGTAGACCGTATTCAGCCTGAAAACTTTATTGCAAGCCAAATTAACAATAAGGGCGAATATGTACACGGCTTTTTGAATTTCAGTGATAAAGATAAATTCCGCGCGTCCCAAGGCCGTGCAATTATATACAACAATGACCGTTGCTATTATTTTACAGGCCTTACAAGCGTAGGACAAGATGAAAGCGCAATTGGCTTTGTAATGGTGGATATGGTTACTAAAGAGCCAAAGCTTTATCGTATCAGCGGTGCTACCGAAATGGCGGCACAGCAATCGGCACAAGGCAAGGTGCAGCAGTTTGGCTATCAAGCTGCGTTCCCACTTATAGTAAACCTTAACGGCTCACCAACTTATTTTATGACGCTTAAAGACGCCGAGGGCCTTATTAAGCAATATGCATATGTTTCCGTTGAAGACTATCAAACAGTGGGCGTTGGCGAAAGCGTAAGCGAGGCACGTTTAAGCTACGAAAAGGCTATGCGTGCAAACCCGGGCAACCAAGACGTAGGTAATATATCTACAGATGTTAAAACCCTTACGGGCACTTTGGAGCGCATAGGCGGCGAATACACAGGCAGCCTAACCACATATTATGCAGTGCTTACCGAGTATCCGCAGTATTTGTTCCGCATACAGGGCAGCCTTTCAGACGAGCTTGCAGTAAGCAATGCCGGCGATAAAGTAAAGGTGGAGTTTTTTGAAAAAGAAAGCGGCACACAGGAAATGACGTTGTTCGACAACTTGGAATTTACACAATGAGTGAACATAGCGTAACCGAAATATAAAAAAAACCGACACGCAATTAAATAAATTGAGTGTCGGTTTTTTATTGACTATTGGAAATCAGACAATTTTTGCATATAACAAATGTAAATTAGCAAAAGCCATTTGTATTACTTGTAATATATTGTGTAAAATGCTAAAATTATCTAAGTAGATTTTATATGCTTGGCATCTGTACTTATGCGTGAAGTGTATATTGGCGTGGGAGTGTTAATTATTGTGGAGTTTACAAAAGATGAGCGCATTGCGCAATTGGAAAAGCAAATAGAGCAAATCAGCAAAGAGCGAGATGAACTGCACAATGTGCTGCTCAATGATGACAGTGCTGTTTTGTGCAGCGATTTTGCTATTTTGCGCCTTGGCGAAGTGCTTGATAATATATCCGGCGGCGTAGTGCTGTGCGAAATGACAAAGGGGTTTCCCATAGTATATGTAAGCCGTGGCTTTACAACGCTTACCGGATACACTTTAGAAGACCTTTATCATGCAGAGCATAACAAAATAATTGCAGAGCCGAGCAAAAATGTGTTTGGCACAGTTATTAACGAGCAAAAAGGCAGTGAAGATGCATTTACCTTTGAGTATAAAATGCTGCGTAAAGACAAAACAACATTTTGGGTAATGGACAATGCTCAGATAATTATTGCAAGAGATAAAAAGCAGTACGTACAAAGCATTATTTCCGACATCACTCATTATAAAGATGTAGAGCAGGCACTTCGCATCAGCCAAAAAAGCTACGAGCTTGCTATGGCGTTTTCAGACATTACTTTGTTTGAGTACGATGTTCAAACAAAGCGCATCACTACTCAAACCTCCGATTTTGAAGAATTTGGCATGCCGGCAGTAATAGAAGGTGGCATGGAGGGCATTGTAAAATTAAAGATTATAGCACAGCGCAGCAAACAAGATTTTAAAGAATTTTACAATAGAATAGATAGAGGCGATGCCAGCTCGCAATGCACAATATGCGTAAACGACCTATCGGGCAGCGAACGCATATTGCAGCTGCAATTGATAAATATATTTGATGATGACGGCAAACCAATACGTGCCGTTGGCATGCGCAAGGACGTTACGGAGGCAATGCATCTTAAACACGAAAAGGATTTTGGCGAGGCAATTACAAGTGAGCTTTTATTTGCGTTTGAGGCAAATGTAACCCACGACAAAGTAGTGCGGTATAATAACGAATGGGCGAAAAATCTGCATATAAACCCTCCGTCAGGATATAAAGAACTGATGAAATTGGTATGCGATGAAATTTATCCGGAATATGCCGGAAACATAAGCTATATTTTTTCGGAACAGGTAATTATAGAGGCGTTTAAAAAAGGACGGAGAATTTTAAAAGCCGAGTTTAAATACAGCAAAGGCAAAAACAAAGATTTATGGCTTGAAACAGGAATAAATATTATAAAAGACGGGTTTTCGGGCGATATAAGTATTAGGGTTTACACCACTAATATAAACAGCAGAAAAGTAAAAGAGCAAAAGGCAATCAGAGAAAGCAAGCATTACGAGCTGATGATATCCAAATCTGCAACTGTGTATGAGGTGAATATCACTCGCAATTCAATAGCGTTTGGCACACAAAATTGGGAAAAGATGTTTGGGATTAAAACCACTCCCAATTATTCTGAAATGGTGGCTTCTTTTGCCCTTAAAGCTACATATCCTGAGGATAGCGAGGGCTTTACGCGCCGATTTTCTCTTGATAATGTGCTTAATGCGTATGCAGATGGCAAAACTGAAATATGCCATGAATATCGCCGCCCGGACGAAGACGGAAAATTTATATGGGTGCGCTGCACCATGCATTTGTTTGAAGATCCGATATCAAACGAATTAAGGGGCTTTGCCTATGTAGAAAACATAAACACCGAGAAAGAAAAAGAGCTGGAGCTTGTGTATAAATCCACACACGATTTGCTTACGGGCTTTTACAACAAAAGCTATGTGGAGGAGAAAATTAACCAATTTCTTACAAGTGCCGAAGGCAAGCACGGCTCGCATATTTTCTATATTATTGATATAGATTACTTTAAGCATTTTAACGATGCCTTTGGACACGCTTTTGGAGATGCGGTTTTATCGCAGACTGCCGCCAAAATATCCATGCTGTTCCGAGATGATGATATAATGGGGCGCATAGGCGGCGACGAATTTGTAGTGCTTATGAAAAACGTGCAAAGCGAAAGAAAATGCGAATCTAAGGCACTTGAAATTTGCAACAATGTGCGCGAAGTGTATTCTAAGCGCGGAGAAGATTACGACATGTCGGTAAGTATCGGCGCTGCCATTTACAGCAGCCACGGCACTACATACGACGAGCTTTACAGACATTCCGATGCGGCTTTATACGATGCAAAGCAAAAAGGACGCGATACGTTTTCGCTGTATAGTGAAGACATGCAGGAGGGCGTTTCTGCGGTAAACACCATAGACGGAAATGCTATGCTTGAATCTAAAGGATTTGAGAAAAACATTACAGAATACGTGTTTCGCATTATGTATGATGCCGACGATAAAACAGAAGCAATACAATCTGTGCTGGAGCTTTTGGCAAAGCATTATAATTTAAGCCGCGTATCGGTGTTTGAAAAAAGCGAAGACAGCAAATATGTTAAATGCACTTTTGAATGGGCAACAGATAGCCTTGCCACGCAGCGTGGTAATTTGCAAATGCTTGCCCTTGAAGACGGACGCCTTTATCAAGATAATTTTGACAAAGACGGAATACTGTTTTTACCTGACATTGCCATGGCAAGCTTCAGCTTGAAATCCATATTTTTACAGCATGATGCAAAAAGCTTGGTGCAAATAGCTTTTGAGAAAAACTCGGAATTTATGGGCTTTATCAGCTTTGACAGTTGTGATAAAAAACACATTCCAAATAAAAACGACCTTACCGATTACCATAATATTGCGAATATTATGGGGGTATTCGTGCTGAAAATGCGTGCGCTTGAAAAATGTAATTCCGCGAGAGAAACTGCGTATTCTATTGCGAATAGCCGAGACACCTTTGCCAATGTTTGCGACGCCGAAAGCTTTGAGCTTTTGTTTATAAACGACAAAATAAAAACAATACTTCCAAATGCCAAGGTTGGCGAGCTTTGCTATAAAACCTTGTGGAATAAAACACGCCCCTGTGATACATGCCCCATGCTTGCGCTGCGTGAAAGCGGAGAAGATAAATATGTTACCGAGATTTACAATGGCGAATTGAAAATGTGGCTGAAAGAAACTGCCTCATGGATAAATTGGCTTAACGGCAAAGAGGCATGCCTTGTGGATATTGATAACATTACCGAATACAAAAAACAGTAGATAGCAAAATTGGCGGCTGTGTTGCTACGCTTAAGTTCTAAACTGAAAAGGCAGAGATTGATTATCCTATGGATAACATCTCTGCCTTTTTTGCCGCTTAACGACGGCTTATTTTGTTTAGTTGCTTTTGCCGCTTAATGACGGCTTATTTTGCTAGTGCTGTTTACTGCTATATGTTTTATTACTCCGACTTCTTTTTGCGGATTACCAATACTACCACTATTATTGCGGCGGCAGCTACTGCAATACCCAGTATTACAAAAATGCCTGTATTGGATTTTGGTGCATTTGTTTCAGTAATCTGCGACGATGCGTCTTGTTTGTCATCGGTCTTTTTGTCGTCGTCCTTTTTAGGGGCTTCGGGCGCCGATTCGTCTGCTTTTTTAGCATCGTTTTCGTTTATAAGCTGAGTAAGCATTACATAATCGGAGCAATGCTCTATGGTAAATGTAGCATTTCCCTCAGCGTCTATAATCGAGGTGCTGATATATTCCATTTTGTTGGTTTGGTCGTTGAAATAATATAAATGCTTTATTTTGCCTGCGTTTTCCTTGCCAAGATTAATTGTTACTGTTGCTTTACCCGGCAATTTGCCATGATGTGCAAAGTTGATATATACTATTTCTTCTGCTTTAGCGCCTTGCTCTTGTATGGCTTTGTCGATATCTTCTTTATTTGGGGTTGCCAACTTGATTTCAGCGTTAAAGGTTTCTTCTGCCATGTTTTCGCCTGTTAAATCTTTTCCCTCAAAGCTCCAGCTAAAGCCCTTGCCTTTAATAACAAGCTCTTTATCCTTATTTCCCGCAAGAAGTTTAAATGCATCTGTGCTTACCGAGGTTTTGTCCTTTAGCTCTAGCTCTACCTCTGTGCCTTTAGCATTTTTAAATTCATCTTCTACTTGCTTTGAAGTAATTGTAGTTTTTGCATTTACTGCATCTTTATTTGCCTGTGGTTTCTTTTTCACAGGAGCCGGTGCAGGTGTAGGCTCCGGCGTTGGGGTAGGTGTAGGTACCGGCGCAACTTCTGCTTTTTTAGTTACTACTATTTCTTCCGTGTCGCGCACACGAATACGGTTGCCAAGTGGATCTGCCGAAATAAAGCCTAATGCGCTAATGGTATCGCCCACTGCGATGTCCTTGTTCCACTTGCCGTACATCGCCTCGTTGCCCTTGGAGGAGCCGATGTATCCGTCTAGGAATACGCGTGTTTCGCCTGTACCGTCGTTGATAATGATAGCATTATCATCTGTGCCAAAGCGCTCCACCTTGCCCTCAAGCTTTGCAAACCAGCCTTGATTTGCCGCGTTTACGTTACCTGTGGCAAAAAGCCTTGGAAGCTGCTCTTTGTTCTCGTTTTGGTAAATTACGTCGCCTTTTTCGTCGCTAATCATCAGCTCGTAATCGCCTTGATAGTCGTCTATAACGCCTCTTAATGTAAGTTTATCCCCATTTTTTACCTTTCGTCCCGAAACACCGAACACTGTGATACCGCCTGTTTCGTCTTGAAGATAAATCACGTCGAAGAATGCGTTTTTCTTGCCTTTCTCCTGTGTAACTGCCATGGATTCGGTGGTTGCATAGCCTGTCACTTGTACTCTTTCGCCTGTGGCGAATAGGTCGGGCTTGCCGTCTGCGTTTGCGTCTTTACGAATATCTGCAATTTTTTGGTCTTTTAAAATCATCCAATCGAAAATATTAGAAAGCAAGCGGCTGTTGGAATATGAAGTTGCGTTTGGCCCGCTTATCTCAAAGTTTGAGAATAGGCTTGTGCCGGCTACTGCTATTTTGCCTGAAGTACCCGGTAAATCGTCTACTGCAAGGGCATATAGCTCTTTGCCGCTTGGTGCGCCTGCACCGTCTCCGTCTTTGTCGTAAGCACCTATTTCTTTGCCGTCACATTTATCGGCTTTTACCAAGTATTCTGCCGTATCGGATTTGTCTTTTAAATATACGGAGCAGCCGGAGAAGAAGCTGTATTTTAATAGTGCATCTTGCTCCACGCCGTTATCGTCGTGGACATGGGGCATATTAGTTGTTAAGCTGTATTGGCTCTTGTCGTTATAGGTGTCGAAATAAAGTCGGAAACCATTGCTTGTATCTGCCAGTTGGTCATCACCTACACGAATTTGCGTGCCAATTGCTTTTAAGAATGCGTTTGTTTGGCTGCCGTTAGACCATTTTGAAGCGCTCCAATTATCATTTGCCACTGCATCTGTGGCTTTTTCTTTTCCATCTTTGTAGTCTGCAAGGCTGGTTAAGATTGCATTGCCGCCTTGTTCGATATATTTTTCAAATGCGGCAAGCTCTGCGGCCTTGTATCCCATGCTCTTAATGTCATCTAAGCGGCTGTGCGCATCGGGAAGAAGCAACACATCTACGCCCTCGAATGTTTTGTCTGTAAATGGAGCGGTGTTAAGCACAAATTTTGCGCCCTTAGTTACTGCCATTTGTATTAATGCCGAATAGTTGTTTGCATAGTAGCCTGTTGTATATGCGTTGTTGTGTGCGCCGTCCAGCATAATTACAGGAGTATACTCAGCATCTTTTACAGATAGGCTAAACGGAAGTGAATATTCCTTTGGTATACCATTTACCTTCACTTTAGCCTTTAGTGTAAGGCTTAGATTACCTAAGCTTGTCGGTTTGAAGCTGAATTTTGCTTTTCCCGAACGTGCGATTGCAACAGGTGTTTTGTTAAAATCTGTCGATGCAATAACATCAGTTCCGTTTAAAACTTGCATTTCCTGCACAAGTACATCGTCTAGGTTGTTGTTGAAGAAGGTGCCTGTAACAGCAACTTCATCTCCGCGTATCACAAGGGCTTTGTCTGCTTCTACTTCAGACATGCCTACGCTTGAGGTTTTGCCCGTCCATACAGGTGCTGTTACGGCAACATTGCCGTCTGCCTGCACTATGCGCAGATAATAATAGCTTTGCTCGGCGGGCTGTGTGTAATTCCATGTTGCTTCGTTTGAAGTAAATTGCTTGCTTATTACCTCTGTGCCGCCCTCTGTAATAACAGATATTTGTGATATGGCGTCGCTTGCATCAGGGTCTTTAACCGCAATTTCAAAGTTTATCTCTTTCGGATAAGAATCTGCTGTACCAAGCCTTGTGCCCATTATCTGGCCGTTGGCGTAATACATTACGTTTAGGTTGTTGTCTTCGGTTGCGTACACATTGCGATTTTGCAGGGCTTTCATCACGTTTGCATAATTAAGTGTAGGTGCAATAACAACTGTACGTGCTGTATTTGCATCTCCCCATTTGCCCTTATGGTTGTCTTGGTTGTTAGACGGGGCAACGTGCCAGCCCTTATCAAGAGCCTTGTTGTAATAATCGTAGCTTGGGAAGTAGCCGCTAGAGCCTACCAAGCCCTCGCCATTGCCTACCTCTAATAGGCTCATTACTTCGTCGCGCTCTAGGCTCCATTGGTCAAAATTATAAAAATCGCCAAAGGTGTCGCCCGGGTGATTAAACTGGCTGAAGGTTTTATTTTCTTGTACCTGTTGAGATGCATTGTATGCAACAAGCTTATTATAGTTTGTTTCCAGTGTTTGCGACGTGTCGTCGCGGCTTGCAATAAATGGCGAATTAAATGTATTCATATGGCCTGCCGCGCCTACTTGGTTAAGCTTGTCGGTTGTACCTGGCTTAGAGCCATTCCACGTCATTTCCCAGCCGAGAATAGCAACAAAATTGCTGTTCGGATCATTATTAATAGCATTTGCAAGCTTGTGCTGATGCGCCCATTTTTTAGAGCCTGTGCCCTCTACAGTGGTTGCGTCTAACGCTGCTTTAAGGTCGGAGCCGCTGTCTAATAGCATGTTTGAGTGGTCTGTGATTGCAAGGAAGTCTATGTTTTCGGCTTTATCCTTTGCATAGCTAAAGGCTTCTTCGGGGGTGCCGATACCGTCGGAGTCCGCAGTATGCGAGTGTACTTGCCCGAAATAAGCTTTATAGCCTATATCCCCTGCTGTAAACTTCCAACTATATTCTGTAGAAACTTTGTCTTCGCGAGTAATAACTGCCTTTACGGTGTGTTCGCCTTCTTTTAGGTTGTCTGTAGGCTGATATTTTGCTTCGTTTGCGTCTTTATTAAGTTCGACAGGCGTAACGGGAACGCCGTCCAGCTCCATGGTTACAGTTGGTTTTGCAGAAGCATTTTCAAATTTAACTGTAATGGCAGGGCACAAATTGTTCCCTGTGCTTGCTTTGTCCATAGGGCTTACAGCTAATACTCTAGGTGCATCTGCAATTACTTTTTCTATGGTTACTATGCGTGGATTATTTAAGCTATCTGTAGCGGTAATTTTTAATATAAGCTTACCGCCCTTTATATCTTTTCCCGGGATTATAGCGGCATATAAATCTGCGCCGCTTGTTTCCATGTCCAGTGTTTTTGCCGCTAAAGTACCCATTGTGTAATTTAGCTTAACATCTTTAACTTTCGCAATATCTTCAGCGATAACTGCCACACGATAATCTTCTCCTACTTGTGCAGGGCTTGTTTTATCATCTAGCATTGATATATCAATTTGAGGGCCATATGTATCCTTTAAAATATCAATGCCTTCAGCATTGGCAATGCGCAATTGATATCCGCCTTTATTGCTTGTGGAGTAGCGGCTTACAATTGTACGAATATTAACATATGTTCCCGCTGCTAAGCCTGCTTTTTCCGGCATGCGGAAAACATTATAAGTAAGTGTTCCGTCGCTTACTTCTGAGTTTGATTTTAAGTTTGGATAATAGCTTTGCAGCAGCAAATCTTTTATTTCTATGCGCTCGCTTTAAAAATCCTCCTCATGGCCTTTTACAGCGGCAAGAGTAACTGTTTGTAGCGGTAACTCTGAAATTTTTCCCTTGTTTTCAACATTTTCAGCGCCAACCACTTCAAGTTTAATAAGATATTTTGACTTTTCGAGCGTCATTTTTTTACCGGTAACTGTTATGGTATCACCGATATATATTTTTTTGTTGGTGATTATTTCTTTATCCATATTGACGCATATTCCGGCGTCAGACGCATTTTCTATGAACACATCATAACCGTCAACCATGGTAACAACGCCTTCGACAGTAGCTTCAGCATATGCTTTTAGTATTCTTGCTTCGCTTATTTTAATAGGTTTCGGCTTTTCGGCAGGAGCAAGTGGTAACTCAACATCGCTTGGATCTGCAATACGCAATTGATAATTTTCTTTATGTTGGCTTACAATGGCGTTTATGGAAATTATTGTGCTGCCATTTTTAAGATTTGTTATTTCTCCTATTCCATAGATATTAGCCTTAACTCCATTTTTATCGGTAATAACAGAAGTTTTATCTGTAACCAATGGATCAATAACCACATCTTTAATTTTTACGCGCTGGGACTCTAAACTTTCGGCTGTTTCTTTATTTGCAAGATCACTCAACGTAATTAGTTTTGCCGCGGGTAGCTCGCTGACAGTATTAATAACTTTAATATCGGCATTGTTGGCAATATTAAGTTGCTTTAAGCTATTATATTCGCCCAGCTTGCCTTGTGCCTTTAATGTATTACCCAGTTTAATTGTATCATCAAGCGCTTTAAGCCTTACGCAAATTCCGGCAGTGGCATCTTGTATGTAAACATTTTGCTTATCAACCATCGTTACAATGCCCTCGACGGTTGCCAATTTTCCTTTTTCTAACTTACGTGCGTCTGCAATGGTGGAAATCGATGCGTCTGCCGTAGGTGCTACAGGCAATACCGCATCATTTGCCGGAGGTGCTACAGGCAGTAGCGCATCATTTGCTGGAGGTGTGGGCACAGCATTATCCTGTGTTACAGGGGGCTGTGCAGCCTCCGTTGCCTTTACAGTAAACGAAAGTGTAATTGCCTCGCTTTTGTTGTATGTATCGTCGATAACCACGGCTTTAATTGTAACGGGTTTATCAATTACAATTGGGCTTAGGTATGCTATACTTGGTGCTTGCGAGGTAGGCTCGCTGCCATCTGTAGTATAGTAAATATCGGCTGGGTTTTCGGGCGTTTTGCTTATAAGCGGTGTACTAAGCACAAGCTCTGTGCCTATTTCCACTTCGCCCGAGGCTAGGTTTGCTACAGGCGGCGCCGATATCTCGTTGCCGTCTTTGAAAACCAAAACGCCCGGTATTGCACTTGGCACGGGCTTTTCTTTTTCTGCCGGTGCTGCGCTTTGCTGGGCGGCGTCTTTTTGTACAGTTCCTTCCGCTATGGGCTGTGCAATATTATTATCCAGTGCGAGTACAGGCATAATACTGCCTGACATTACCGAAATCAACATTAAAATTGCAAGAAATGCCGATTCCACCTTGTGTAAAATTTTCCGTTTCAATACATTTCCTCCTTAAAATCAAAAACAAATACTCTGCGTTCGTTACCGGATAAACAAGAACACCTCCTTGAAATTCTCCGGTGCAAATAAAATCTTCTAGCTTAGTAAATGCGATTAAATCGCATTGTGGATAAGCGGTCGCTTTTATACTACAAAACCCATGTGTTTTTTGTATATTGGTATGGGGTGGGCACAATGCCTTAAAATGGTAAAAGTACATGCCGGTACAAAAATTGACACTGCAATTTTATATGGCGATATAGCTGCTACTTTATCCGGCTTTTTGGCAGCATACTGCCACTAAAAAGCCGGATAATAAATACTTTATTAAAATTTTTCTACATCAGTTCTACTTATACGATTAAAACTTTTCTACATCTGTTTTAGTTACACGCGCATAAATAAGTTTTTCGGGGTTCGGCTTTTCCTGTGCTATGGTAACAGCGGCAAGCAAAACCTTTTCCGCGTCAAGAGCCATGCTTTCTTTAGAGGTATAAAGCCTTGCAAGCACATCGCCCTTGCCCACTTCTTCGCCCACTTTTTTGCATAGCACAATGCCTGCGCTATAGTCTATGCTATCTTCCTTGCTTGCACGCCCTGCGCCAAGCACTACAGACGCTATGCCGCACTGCTCGGTATTCATATGGGTTATATATCCGCCTTGCGGCGCCTTTACTTCGTGGCATACAGCCGCTTTTGGGAACAGCGAAGTATCGTCTAGCACGCTTGGATCGCCGCCTTGTGCCACTGCCATTGCGCGCAGCTTTGCAAAGGCGGAGCCGTTTTTAATGGCTTCCTCCGCAAGCTTGCGGCAAGAGGCTACATCGCCCTTGTCTGCCAAAAACAGCATATTGCTTGCAAGCTGTAGGCACACCTCTGTAAAATCGGCAGGGCCGTTTCCTTTAAGGGTATTTACAGCCTCGGTTACTTCAAGGGCGTTGCCAATGGCAAAGCCGAGAGGAATATCCATATCGGTAATAAGAGCAACTGTTTTGCGCCCCATATGTTCGCCGATATTTACCATGGCTTGCGCCAAGGCTATGGAATCGTCTAATGTTTTCATAAATGCGCCGCTACCTGTTTTAACGTCAAGCAAAATGGCGTCGCTGCCTGCGGCAAGCTTTTTGCTCATGATAGAGGACGCAATGAGGGAAAGATTATCCACCGTTGCGGTAACGTCGCGCAGGGCGTACAGCTTTTTATCGGCAGGGGCAATATTGCCCGTTTGCCCGATAATGGAAAGACCTACAGTTTTTACAATTTCAAAAAAGCGTTCTTTATCAATGGAGGTATTAAGCCCCGGGATAGCCTCCATTTTGTCTATTGTTCCGCCTGTGTGGCCAAGGCCGCGGCCACTCATTTTGGCAACAGGCACGCCGCACGCCGCTACAATCGGCCCGATAACAAGGGAGGTTTTGTCCCCTACGCCGCCGGTGCTGTGTTTATCTACCTTTATACCCGGAATGGGCGATAAATCTATCATATCGCCGGAATGTGCCATGCAGTCTGTTAAATAGGCTGTTTCGTGGGTGTTCATGCCTTTAAAATAGATTGCCATAAGCAGCGCAGACACTTGATAATCCGGAATTTCTCCTTTGGTAAAGCCGTCTATTACAAACTTTATCTCTGCATCGGTAAGCACTTCGCCGCTGCGCTTTGCCATGATAATATCGTACATACGCATAATTTATTTCTCCTTTAACGTCCGCCCTTGTCATAAGGTACGCCTGATGCTTTTGGTGCTTGTGAATTTTTAGATGTAAATGCCAAAACCACAAGAGTTGCAATATATGGAATCATCTTGTAAACGTCGTTTGGAATACCAAGGGTTGAGAAGAACGGAATACCTGAATATGCCGACGCAATGGTTTTCATGAAACCGAAGAAAAACGCCGCCATAAGAATACGCGATGGTTTCCATTGGCCGAATATCAGCACCGCAAGGGCTAAAAAGCCGTAGCCCGACACAGTGGCGTTGAAGTTGGTAGATGTGGGGATTACAAACACAAGGCCGCCTATGCCTGCAAGCGCGCCGGAAATCATAACGCCAATATAGCGCATGCGGTACACGTTGATACCTACGGAAT
The DNA here is from genome assembly GCA_036661035.1 of Oscillospiraceae bacterium. GTDB lineage: Bacteria > Bacillota > Clostridia > Oscillospirales > Ruminococcaceae > JAGPHI01. The sequence goes on along the minus strand of JAVWZM010000037.1, from coordinate 6,939 downwards.
CTGCCGCCTGCGGATGCTCGCCGCAAGAGCGAAGGCGAAGGCCGAATTTGGTTTTGTAAAGCACTACCCACGACACTACCAATATTGCAAAGCCGATATAAGTAGTGATATATGTATTTTTGAAGAATAAATCTCCTATAATCGGAATGTCGCCAAGGAAAGGCACTTTGTCTATGCGAAACTGGTTTTCAAAAGGAATTTGCTGCACTGTGCGTATCATTCTTGCAACATATATTGCAAGAGCAGGTGCAAGCATGTTTATTGCCGTGCCGCTGATTACTTGGTCTGCCTTCATGTTGATAGCCGCATATGCGTGCGCCAAGGAAACCACAATGCCTGTGGCGGCAGCTATTAAAATGGCTATAAGCAATATCGGCTGGCCCGGTAACGAGGCTTGGAAAAAATTGATAAACAAAATGCTTGTGAAAGCACCCATAATCATGATACCCTCAAGGGCAATGTTTACAACGCCGCTGCGCTCCGAGAACATGCCGCCCAAGGCAACAATTAACAAGGGTATGGAAAAGAACATGGTTTGCTGTACTAAAAAGAAAATAGTTTCCATTATTCGTTGCCCCCTTTCTCGGGCTCATCTTGCGAGGGTTGCGGTGCTTGCTCAATTATGTTTTCCGCAATGGAAGTAGCCTCCGCGTTAGCGTTTGATTTGTTCTCGTCTTTTTTCTTGTGATGATTTTCAAGTACGCCTTTTAATAGGAGTGCAAAGGCACTAAAGTAGATGATAACCGCAATAATGATTTCGATAACCTGCGGCACAAAATTGTAAAGCTGCATATTAAAGCCGCCAACGTTTAAGTACGCTACAAATAGGCCCGAGAATATGATGCCGATAGGGTGGTTTAATCCGAGCAGTGCAACGGGAATACCGTTAAAGCCTTCCGCCGCCAAAACGTCTACCACTTCTATCCCCTTGCCTGAGCCTGCAAGGTACAAAAGCGCGCCGCCCAAAGCAGCAAGTGCGCCTGCGATAACCATAGACAGCACTATGTTGCGTTTTTCGTTAATGCCGGCATATTTACATGCGTTGCGGTTGTAGCCGCAAGCCTTTAGCTCAAAGCCGAATTTGGTTTTATTTAGGATAATAAATATCACTATGCCACATGCTATAGCGATAAAGATGCCTGCGTTTACGCTGGAGGAGCTGTTGCCAGCCTTGAAGATTTTATCAAGGCCAAGCTTTGGCAGCACCGCTGTAGGTTCAACGCGTTTAGATTGGTTTTTAAGCGAATCGAAAACTGTTTTTGTAACTAATAGGTTTACTGTATACATGCCGACATAGTTCATCATAATGCACGAAATTACTTCGTTTACGTTGCAATATGCTTTCAGAATACCGGGTAAAAGCCCCCATAATGCACCTGCTGCCATTGCCACGATAAGCGCAACTATCCAGTGCAAGGCGCCGGGTAAAAATGTCCATTCAACGCCCACATATACTGCGGCGTATGCGCCTACTATAAATTGCCCTGACGCACCAATATTAAAAAGCCCTGTTTTGTTGGCAAAGCCCACAGAAAGACCTGTCATAATAATAGGTGTGGCAAAATAGAAAACCTGACCGAGGTTTTTCATGTCGGTAAAAGCACCGACTAATATTGCTGTAAAGCCGCTAAATGCCTGAGAAGGGTTGCTGCAAAGAAGAATGATTAAGCCCACAAGCAAGCCCACGGCTATTGCCATGAATGATGAAAGCATGCTTGAAAAAGCCTCGGTACGAAGAGGGGATATTTTGGTTGGTTTATTCATTTAAAGCACCCCTTTTCGAGCCTGCCATGTACAGACCTAAATCTTGTATTGTAACTGTTTTTGGATTAAGGTTTGCCACAATTTCACCCTCGTATATTACCAGAATACGGTCGCTGACGTTCATTACTTCGTCTAATTCTAAGGAAACAAGCAAAATGCCCTTGCCCTCGTCGCGTTCCTGTACCAGCTTTTTATGTATGTATTCTATTGCGCCAACGTCTAGCCCACGGGTAGGCTGTACTGCGATTAAAAGCTCAGGATTGCGGTCTATTTCTCTTGCAACAATGGCTTTTTGCTGATTGCCGCCGGACATGCTGCGTGTAATGGTTTTTACGCCCTGCCCACTGCGGATATCAAATTTTTCGATAAGCCCCTCGGCATATTCGTATATTGCGTCATATTTCAAAAACCCATTTTTGCAAAAACGCGGAGTAAAATAGCTTTGCAGTACAAGGTTATAGCCAAGGTTATAATCCAGCACTAGGCCATGCTTGTGCCTATCTTCGGGGATATGCCCTATGCCGCCTGTGTTTCGGTTGCGTATGCTTTCGTGGGTAATGTCTTTGCCTTTAAGCTCTACTGTGCCGCTGTCCGGTGGCACAATGCCTGTTAATGCGTACACAAGCTCGCTTTGTCCGTTGCCGTCGATGCCCGCCACACACACAATTTCGCCTGCGCGAACGTCAAGCGAAACATTATTAACCACAAATTTACCTGTTGCTTTGTTTTTAACGCAAAGATTTTTGGTTTTGAATATTACATCACCGGGTTCGCGGTCTGCCTTTTCCACTTGCAGATTAACCTTGCGCCCAACCATCATTTCGGACATTTCTTCCTTGCTGGTTTCGGCTACATCTACAGTGCCTATGTATTTGCCCTTGCGAAGTACCGTGCAGCGGTCTGCCACTGCTTTAATTTCGTTTAGCTTATGGGTTATGAACAAGATGGATTTGCCTTCGCTTGTTAGCTCTTTCATAATTTTCATAAGCTCTTCTATTTCTTGAGGGGTTAAAACGGCTGTAGGTTCGTCAAATATCAAAATCTCGTTTTCGCGGTAAAGCATTTTTAATATTTCCACGCGCTGCTGCATGCCCACGGTAATATTCATAATGAGCGCATCAGGATCTATCATAAGGCCATATCTGTCCGAAAGCTCCATTACGCGCTCACGCGCTTTATCCATTTTAAGAAATCCGTTTTTGGTGGTTTCCACACCCAAAATAATGTTTTGCAGCACTGTAAAATTATGCACAAGCTTAAAATGCTGATGCACCATGCCTATGCCAAGGTGGTTTGCATCTTTCGGGCTGTGCAGCTTTACTTCCTTGCCGTTTTTCAAAATTTTGCCTTTTTCGGGCTGATACATACCAAAAAGAACGCTCATCAATGTACTTTTGCCTGCACCGTTTTCGCCCAAAAGCGCATGGATTTCGCCCTTTTTAAGTTGCAATGTTACATTGTCGTTGGCAATAATGCCCGGAAATTCTTTGGTGATACCCACCATTTCAATAATATAGCTCATATTTTGTCACCCCTGATGTTTTCACTTATTTTGTAGGATTATAAGCGGTTTCCACGGTGCTGGTCCTTGCTTTTTTAAACAGCCGCATAACACGGCTGTTTAAAAAAACAAAGACGGGAAGGGGCTCGGCGCCCAATGTGCAGAGTCCCTTCCCATTAGTTAGTAAACCGAATTAATTATTTAACTTCTGTTAATTTAACAGCTACTGTTTTGATGTCTGTTACTTTTACTTCTTTGCCGTCTTTGTCTGTATCTTTTACAAGAGTGATTTTGCCGGCAGCAAGGTCTTTATAAAGAGCATCGTAATCAGCTTGTGCAAATTTAGCAAATTTGGAGTTTTCCATAGGTAGAGAAACACCATTGTTTGCTGCGTCGAAAATCATGGTCTTTTCGCCTGGGAAAGAGCCTGCATAGTAAGCTTTCAGTGTTTCGTATACGGAAACGCCAAGGCCTTTTGTTGCTGATGTGATAACTGTATCGGATTCAGCAGATTGGTCTACGTCAACGCCGATAACTTTGCCTTTTGCCTGCTCTGCAGCAGCCATTGCGGAGTTGCCTACAGCGCCGCCGCAAGCGAAGATAACTTCTGTGCCGTTCTGATACCAAGAAGCTGCAAGTGTTTGTGCTTCAGGTGTAGCATCAAATCCGCCTGTGTAGTGATAGTTAAGTGAAACAGAACCTGCAGGAAGCTTAAGCTCCTGTGCTGCTGCCTCTGCGCCTTGCACATAGCCGTAGCCAAAACGTACAACAGCTGGTACAGCCATGCCGCCCAAGAAACCAAGCTTTGTCATGCCGTCTTTAACAGCGGCATAGCCTGCAAGGTAACCGGCTTGCTCTTCTGCATAAAGAATACCTACAGCGTTTTTGTTTGTGCGGAATTCTTTATAATCTGCATCATGAGGTACGCCGTCGATAAGCACAAAGTTTACGTCAGGATATGTGTCCTGAGCAATAAACACAGGCTCTTCAAAAAGGAAACCCGGTGTTACGATAACTTTTGCGCCGCCTTTAACAGCAAGCTCAATAGCGGATAGATATGCGTCTGTGCTTTTTTCTGTTGGCTTGTAGTATTTGTGTGTAATGTTAAATTCTTCGGCATATTGCTTTAGGCCTTCCCATGCACCTTGGTTAAAGGACTTGTCGTCGATTGTACCGATATCGGTGATAAGTGCAAGCTCAAATTTGCCGTCTTCTTCTTTTGCAGGTGCGGAAACGGATTCTGCCGGTTTCGACTCCCCTGCAGGTGCCGGTGTAGAAGCAGGTTTTGCGCCGCAGGCTGCCATAGACAGTACCAACGCGGAAGCTAGAAGTGTTGCAAGTATTTTTTTCATAGTTTCTTTTCCTCCTAATAATGTTTAAAATTGATTTATTAAAAAGCCAAATGGCTTAGTAATCGGTTAAACGACGGGCTATTTGCCCAAATCCTTAGGGCCAAAGCCGTGGGGCAAAAGCTCTGCTAAGGTACATGCCAGATATTCGCTTGCGCTGCGTGCTGTGATTACGCGAAAGGTTTCGGCGCTGCAAAACTCCTCCATCACTTGGCGGCAAACTCCGCAGGGGTATGCATATCCAAATTCGCTTTCCGCGGCATCTTTCGGCGCGCCTACTATGGCGATAGCGGCAAACTCTCGTTCTCCGTTTGAAACTGCTTTGAAAAACGCTGTGCGCTCGGCACAATTGGTGGGCGTATATGCCGCGTTTTCGATATTACAGCCATGGTAAACAGTTCCGTTTTTGCAAAGCAGAGCCGCACCTACCATAAAGTTGGAATATGGCGAATACGAAGCTCCGCGTGCTTTAAATGCCTCGGATATAAGAGCTTTATCGTCCATTATGTATTTGCCTCCATAAAACGCTATGTGTTGTCGGTTTTAAAAAATTTGCTATATATATAATGTATATACTCTTAATATCCTTGTGCCTCGGCACCATTTAAAATGGCAACGGCGGAGCTTGTGCCTATGCGCTCACAGCCGGCAGATAAAAACTTTTCAAGGTCATCTCTGCTTTTCACGCCGCCTGCGGCTTTCATTTTAACTGTTGGTTTTATATTGGCTTTAAAAAGCTCAATATCTTCTATGGTGGCACCGCCTGTGCCAAAGCCCGTAGACGTTTTGATGTAATCTGCGCCGCCGTCGCTAACGCAGCCGCAAAGCTTTACTTTTTCGTCTTGGGTAAGATAGCAGGTTTCGATAATCACCTTTAATATATGCTTACCGGCAGCCGCCTTTAGCGCGGCAATCTCGGCTGTTATCTTATCAAACTCACCGTTTTTAACATCGCCCAAATTTACTACCATATCCACTTCGCTTGCGCCGTCTGCAATGGCACTGTGTATTTCGGCGGCCTTTGTTTCGGTGGTGTTGTATCCCAGAGGGAAACCAATAACCGTGCAAATGTTAAGCTGCGGATAGTTTTTATGAATACGCGCAATATAAGAGGGCGGCACGCAAACAGATGCTGTGTGATACTGCATTGCCTCATCGCAAAGCTTTTGTATGTCTGCCCAGTTTGCAACCGCTTTTAAAAGCGTATGGTCTATATGTGTTAGAATTTCTCCGTTAGTCATTTCCGTTCCTCCTTGTTTGTTACAATTGAACTTTACCATACTGTATTCACAAAGTCAATCTAAAATGTGAACATTTTCACTTTCTCACAAATAATTTAGACTATTTTGTGTAATAATTCCCAAAGATTTATTAGTTTAAGAATTAATGTTTACAGAATTATGTTATTATGTTACAATGGTTACAAATTAGAGATATAAATGATACAATATCTTAAATATATCAGTGTTGTATTGCAAAAAAGGGAGAATGTAGCGGTGAACAAAAAAACAGTGCGTATAAACAAGCTAATAGATATTCTTAAAGTTCGCAGCTTTGTTTCAATAAAAGAGCTTTCGTCGGTGCTTAATGTTTCGGAAATGACAATACGCCGCGACCTGGAAATTTTGAAAGATAACAACATTGCCGAAAATATATATGGTACAACAGTATATAACCCTGCGCATACTGTTGCCAAAAGCGAAGATGAGTATAATCTTTTAGGCGAAACCAAAAAGAAAAATACTCAGAAAGACGATATCGGCCGCTTTGCAGCTTCCCTTGTAAATGAAGACGATATCATTATAATAGACTCCGGCAGTACAACCGAGCGCATAGCGGCAAGCCTGCCGGTTGATAGAAATATTTCAGTTTTGTGTTATAATATTAACATTTTAATGGAGCTGCGGCGCAACCCCGGCGTTAAGATGATTTTTGCAGGCGGGTTTTATCATAGCAACACGCAAATGTTTGAATGTCCCGAAAGCATTGACTTTATAAAAGGCGTTCGCGCGCAAAAGGTGTTTGTTTCCGCCGCAGGTGTACATTCGCAGCTTGGCGTCACCTGTGCAAACAGCTATGAAGTGCCTGTTAAACGCGCGATATTGCAGTCTTCTCTGCAAAAAATACTTGTTACAGACTCCAGTAAGTTCGACATTGTGCGTCCTGCATTTTTCTGTGAACTAGATCAAATAGATGTTATCGTTACCGACAACAATTTAAGCGAAGATTGGCGAAGCCGCATATCCGAGGCAGGAATAACACTTTATACCGTGTAATTTGTTCTATAGCTGCTTTTATTGCGATTTTGTATTTACTATAAACAAG
>JAVWZM010000036.1:0-21915 GCA_036661035.1 Oscillospiraceae bacterium | reverse complement strand
CTGTTTCGCAAAACAGTTTTAATTGTGCATGTGCGATAGCACGCACATAAGATAAGTTTTTTAATAAACAAGTCCGCGGACTTGTTTATTAATTTAGGAGTTGAACATTTTTGAGCTTTGCGCAAGACGTAAAACGAGAAATTATTTCACGGGAAATACATAAGAGCTGCTGCAAAAAGGCAGCCGCATATGGCTTTGTGTGCTTTAGCAAGTATTTTGATGCAAAGGGGCTTATTATACATACCGAGCAAAGCTCTATTGCACAGTACGCCAAAAAGATATTTTCGGATATTGATGTTCAAGGCAAAATTTTTGCCACAGGTAAAGAGGGCAGCCGCATATACGAATTCGCCGTAAAGGAAAGCGTAGAGATAGACAAGCTTTTTGAAATTTTCGGTCATTCTAAAAAAGATATTTCGATTAATATTAATTCAGACAATCTTGTTTGCGAGCATTGTGTAAGTGCGTTTTTATCCTCAGCATTTTTATCCGCAGGCACAATTACCAACCCGCAAAAAGACTATAATCTCGAATTTATCACAAATAAGCACAATTTGTCCCAAGGCCTAACAGCACTTTTAAAAGGTCACGATTTTTTACCGGGCAATATTGTGCGCAAAGGCTCTAATATTATATATTTTAAGGCAAGCGAGCAGATAGAAGATTTGCTCACCTTTATGGGCGCATCAGGTGCGGCTCTTGAAATAATGAATTTAAAGGTATACAAGGATTTTAGAAATAAGGCAAACCGCATAACAAACTGCGAAACTGCAAATATAGATAAAATGGTAGAGGCAAATGGGCAAACTTTATCTGCCATTAAATACCTAAAACAGCAAGGCGCATATGAAACCATGCCCGAAAATTTGCGCGAGGCAGCAAAATTACGTGAGGAAAATCCCGAAATTTCTCTTAAAGAGTTAGCCGCCTGTTTTAACCCTCCCCTTAGTAAATCCGGGCTTTGCCATCGCTTGCGCAGAATAAGCGAAATAGCAAATGCGCTTTCTGAAAGGAATAAAAATGTCTGACAAGCAAAACAACTTTACACATTTGCATGTGCATACCGAATATAGTTTATTAGACGGCGCATGCCGCATAGACGGCCTAATGGAGCGAGTAAAAGCTTTGGGGCAAACTGCTGTGGCTATTACAGACCACGGCGTTATGTACGGCTGTGTAGATTTTTATAAAGCTGCTAAAAAAGCAGGAATTAAGCCTATTATTGGTTGCGAAGTATATGTGGCGACACGCACACGCTTTGATAAAGTAAACCGCATAGATGCAAACAGGCATTTAATTTTGCTTTGTAAAAACGAAATCGGATATAGAAACCTCATTAAAATGGTATCGTCGGGTTTTGTAGAGGGCTTTTATAATAAGCCGCGCATAGACCATGAGCTGCTTGAAAAGCATCATGAAGGGTTAATATGCCTATCTGCATGCTTAGCAGGGGAAATTCCGCAGGCGCTTTTGGCAGGAGATTACGAAAAAGCAAAAAATCTCGTGCTTTATTATTACAGCCTTTTTGGAAAAGATAATTATTATATTGAAATTCAAGACCATGGCTTAGAGGAACAGCAAGCTATCTTGCCGGCACTTATACGCCTTTCCAAAGAAACAGGCATACCCCTTGTGGCAACGAACGATTGCCATTATTTAGAAAAAGAAGATACCAAAATGCAGCATATTTTGGTGTGTATTCAAACTAATAAAACGGTAAATGACGATAATGCAATGGAATTTGGCACAGACGAATTTTATGTAAAGTCTAGCGAAGAAATGTACAGCCTTTTTTCGCTTGTGCCTGAGGCTTGCGAAAACACAAATAAAATAGCCGAGGCGTGTAATTTCGATTTTGAATTTGGTGTTACAAAGCTGCCGTATTTTGAAGCACCAAACGGCAGAGATAATAAGGAATACTTTATCACTCTTTGCAAAACAGGGCTTATAAAACGTTATGGCGAAAGCCCCTCAAAGGAAGCTTGCGACAGGCTGGATTACGAAATATCTGTAATCGATCGCATGGGATATATAAATTATTTTCTCATTGTGTTTGATTTTATTAATTATGCCAAAAATAAAGATATACCCGTAGGGCCGGGGCGAGGCTCAGGTGCAGGCAGCATTGCCGCATACTGCCTTGGCATCACAGGTATTGATCCTATAAAATACAACCTTTTATTTGAACGTTTTTTAAACCCAGAGCGTGTAAGCATGCCCGACTTCGACGTGGACTTTTGCTACGAGCGCAGGCAAGAGGTAATTAATTACGTTATAGAAAAATATGGGCAGGACCATGTTGCACAAATAGTTACCTTTGGCACCATGGCGGCACGCGCCGCAATACGCGACGTTGGCCGTGTACTGGATTTGCCGTATCAGCTTGTAGATACAGTTGCAAAGCTTGTGCCAAACGAGCTTAAAATTACTTTGCGTGGTGCGCTTGTTAAGTCCAAAGAGTTAGGCGAGCAGTATAAAACCAATCCGCAGGTAAAAGAGCTTTTAGATGTTGCAATAAAGTTAGAAGGCATGCCTCGTCATGCGTCTACCCACGCGGCAGGTGTGGTGGTAACTCGTGAGGCGGCAGACGAATACGTGCCGCTTTCAAGCAACGACGGAAACATAGTAACCCAGTTTACCATGACAACCATTGAGGAATTAGGGCTTTTAAAAATAGATTTTCTCGGCTTGCGTACTCTTACGGTTTTGCACGATGCCGAGGCAATGATACAAAAATACGATGCCGCTTTTTCCATGGATACTATCAGCTATGATGACGCTGAAGTGTATGAGATGCTTTCAAAGGGCGAGTCAGAGGGCGTGTTTCAGCTTGAATCCGGCGGCATGAAGCAGGTGCTTACAGGCCTGCGCCCACGGGATCTTGAAGATATTATCGCAATTATTTCGCTGTATCGTCCGGGGCCTATGGACTCTATCCCCACATATATAAAAAACAGGCATAACCCAGAAGAAATCCGTTATAAGCACCCAATGCTGGCGCATATTTTAAGCGTAACCAACGGCTGCATCGTTTATCAAGAACAGGTAATGCAAATTTGCCGAGAGCTTGCGGGCTTTTCTTATGGACAAGCCGACCTTGTGCGCCGTGCCATGAGCAAAAAAAAGCACGACGTTATGGAAAAAGAGCGCAAGAACTTCGTTTACGGAAACACCGAGGAGGGGCATGCGTGCATAGGCTGCATGGCAAATGGTATACCCGAGGACGTGGCAAATGCCATATTTGACGAAATGTCTAGCTTCGCATCTTATGCTTTTAATAAATCCCATGCGGCGGCATATGCGGTGGTGGCGTATCAAACAGCATTTTTAAAATGTCATTACCAAAAGGAATTTATGGCGGCTTTGCTAACGAGTGTACTTGATAATACAGATAAAGTTATCGAATACACCACCGAATGTCAGCGTTTAAGCGTAAATGTTTTACCGCCGAATATCAACAAAAGCTATGCAGGCTTTACCGTTGAGGGAACAGATATTCGCTTTGGCCTTTTAGCCCTTAAAAACGTGGGACGCAATTTAATTGATACCGTTATACGCACACGCCAATGTGCGCCATATAAAAATCTGTATGATTTTTGCCAGCGCATGCATGGCACGGAAATAAACAGACGCGCTGTAGAAAGCCTTATTAAAAGCGGTGCTTTTGATTATCTTGAGTCCTCACGCCATGCAATGGTAGATGCCGTAGAGGGCATATTAAAAAGTGTGGAAAATGATGCGCGCAAAAACTTGATAGGGCAAACGGATTTATTTGGCTCTGCCCCAGAAAGCAATGGATATAGCCTTGAGCCTCGTGAGGAATATGCCTATGATATTTTATTGCAAATGGAAAAAGAGGTTAGCGGCTTATATCTATCGGGGCACCCTTTGCGCCAATATAGCGAGATAATAGGCAAAATATCCACCTGTAATATCAACGAAATTACAGGCGAGGGCGCGGATAATTACGACGATAAATACGTATGCATTGTATGCGCCATTGTAAAAAATAAAGCCATAAACACCAAAGCAGGCAGCCTTATGTCGTTTTTAACCGTTGAAGATTTAAGCGGCACCATGGAGGTAATAGTGTTTCCAAAGGTTTTGCTTGCCAGCACTGCCGCTGTACGAGATAACGCCGTGGTGGTAATACGTGGACGTATTTCAGTGAAGGAAGACGAGCCGCCAAAGCTTTTGGCGGAAACCATAGTGGACATTAAAGAGCATGAGCCGCAAAAGCTGCGCGTAGATACCAAAAACGATAAATCAGGTCTGTGGTTAAAAATAACATCGCAAAACAGTGCGGAATACGAAAAGGTAAACGACTTGCTTAAAATCTTTTTTGGAGATTTTCCGGTATATATGTATTTTGAAGACGAAAAGAAACTGGTATTAGCACCCAAAAAATTGTGGGCAAGCAATAGCAAAATGCTGATATCGGAGCTTTCAAGTGTCTTGGGCGAAACAAATGTTGTAGTAAAATAGAAATATGTGTTCTAATGTTCCATAAGTGTTGAATTTTGTAATTATTATAGTTATAATGAAAACTTAGAGTGTTAAGTTTGAAACTTAGTGTTTGAATGGAGGATTTTCTTTATATGGAAAACAATGTCAAAACTATCGGCGTTTTAACCAGCGGCGGCGACGCCCCGGGCATGAACGCTGCAATCCGCGCAGTGGTGCGTACTGCTATTACGCGTGGGTATAAGATTAAAGGTATTCGTCATGGCTATAATGGCCTGTTGACGGGTGATGTATACGAAATGAATTTGCGCAGTGTGTCGGAGATAATCCACCGCGGCGGCACTATTTTGTACACGGCTCGCTGCCTTGAGTTTAAAACAATAGAGGGGCAGAAAAAAGCCGCAGACGCGTGCCGCAGCGAGGGCATAGATGCCTTAGTGGTTATCGGCGGCGACGGCTCCTTCCGCGGCTGTAAAGATATGGCGGCACAGGGTATTCCGTGCATAGGCATACCCGGCACTATTGATAACGACATTGCGTGCAGCGACTATACTATCGGCTACGATACAGCCATGAACACCGCTGTAGAAATGATAGATAAATTGCGCGACACCACCCAAAGCCACGACCGTTGCAGTGTGGTAGAGGTAATGGGAAGAAATTCAGGATATATCGCTCTTAACACAGGCATTGCCGTTGGTGCGCTTGCTATTTTAGTGCCGGAAGTACCATACGATTTAGAGCGCGATGTGCTTTCCAAAATGCAAAAAACACAAAAAACAGGCAAAAAGCATTTTATTATCATCAACGCCGAGGGCGTAGGCCAAGCAAGCGACATAGCAAACGAAATCCAAGCGCGCAGCGGCATAGATTCGAGAGCCACCGTTCTTGGGCATGTTCAGCGCGGCGGCTCGCCGTCCTTGCGCGACAGAGTAGTTGCAAGCCGTCTTGGCTTTCACGCTGTAGAGCTTATCAGCAAAGGCATATTTAACCGTGTAGTTGCTACGCGCGCAGAGTCCATTGTAGACTATGATATATCCGTGGCTTTGTCCATGTACAAAACACTTGACACCACCATGCTTGACATGGCATCTACTATTTCTATTTAAAACAAAAATGTCCGAGGCTTTTCGCTTCGGACATTTTGTACTTTTGCCTTTTATACGCATAAAGTTATTGATATATATATGTAGCAGCACTTTTGTGATTTTTTTTGAATATACTGTTATAACCTGTTTTGTTTAAAAGCAATAAGCTTTTATTTTAAAACAAAATAGGCGGCAAGGAGCTGACAGTATGAGAAGAAAAAAACCTGTGCTTAAAAAGCCGTCATATATAATGATATGTATTGTGCTTATCGCTGCGCTTATTGTAACGCTTTTTATGGCGGTAGATAAAAGGTTGCGCCCTGTTATCACAACTATGGCGCAATATCAGTGCCGTGTTATTTCCATGCTTGCCATAAACGAGGCAGTAATAGAGGTTTTGCAAAATAGCGGAGAAATATACGACGCAATAATGATAACGGATAAAGCAGATGATGGTACCGTCAGTGCTGTGCGCATTAATTCATCGGAGATAAATTCCTTTAAGGCACGGCTTACAGATGCTGTAAGCAATAAGCTTTTGTCTGTAGAAAAGCAAGATATTTCAATCCCCCTCGGCACCTTGCTGGGGTTTCAAATTTTTACAGGACGTGGGCCGGATATACATTTAAAGATAGTACCTGCGTCCTTTGTAAGCAGCGAAATTATAAATAGGCTGGAGTCTGCCGGAATAAACCAAACACAGCATAGTGTATTCATTAAATTCTCGGTACAGATGAGCGCGATTATGCCCGGATATTCTACAAGCGTTACCGTGCAAAGCGAAATGTGTGTAGCACAAACCTTAATTGTGGGCAAGGTACCCCAGTTTTTTGCGGGGAAAAATGAAAAATTTACGCAAAACTAGCATTTAAGCTGAATTAATCATAAAACACTATTGCATTTTACCTATAGATATGGTAGAATAATCAAGCGTTATGTCCACTGTACCAAACAGTAGGGGTTAATGGCAAAACATTAAACAGGCAGTCCTCTGTCGGCTTGCTTTTCAGGTCGGGTATGAATGTCTAAAGAATTTTGGAGGATTGTAATATTATGGACGCATTAAAAATCATTACCGAAGGCATGGTAAAAGAAAACAAACCCGCATTTAACGTAGGCGATACAGTTAAAGTATCCGTACGTATCAAAGAAGGCGAGCGCGAGCGTATTCAGGCATTTGAGGGCACAGTTATTGCTAAAAAGCATGGCGGTGTTGCTGAAACCTTTACTGTTCGCCGTGCTTCTTATGGCGTTGGCGTTGAGCGCGTTTTCCCTGTAAACTCTCCATTTGTTGAGAATGTAGAAGTTGTACGTAAAGGCCGTGTGCGCCGTGCAAAGTTATTCTATCTGCGCGATCGTACAGGCAAAGCTGCAAAGGTCAAGGAGCAGCTTCGATAAAGCTTTTAAAAGGGACAATTTACATTGTCCCTTTTTTGTTATTTTGCAGTAAATTTTTAAGGAGACAGCATAATATGGAAAATAAAACCGACTCTAAGCTATCTGTTCTGGAATGGTATGATTCGCTTGTGTTTGCGCTTGTGTTTATAGTGCTTGTTTTTGTTTTTTTAGTTCGTGTTGTTATGGTGTCGGGTGTTTCGATGGTGCCAACTCTGCAGGATAAAGACAGGCTTCTTGTTCAAAGCATCATGTACACGCCAAAGCGCAGTGACGTTGTGGTTATAGATGGTTATATAGATTATGGCAAGCCTGTAGTTAAACGCATCATTGCCGTTGGCGGCGACATAGTAAATATTAACGAAAAAACAAATGAGGTAAGCGTAAACGGCACCGTTTTGGAAGAACCGTACATTGCTGCACCTACATTTCCGGGAAACGATTATAAATATCCGCTTACAGTGCCGGAGGGCAAATTGTTTGTAATGGGTGATAACAGAACAAACTCTATGGACAGCCGCGCACAAAGCATTGGCTTTGTGGATTATCGCGATGTATTAGGAAAGGTATTGCTGCGCATATTACCATTTGGCAGTGCAGGAAAAATAGCATGATTAATGATTTAACAGGCAAACAAATTCAGTGGTTTCCGGGGCATATGGCTAAAACTCTGCGTTTAATCGAGGCTGATATCAAAAACGTAGATGTTGTGCTACAGCTATTAGACGCCCGTATTCCCCAAAGCAGTATAAATCCGGAGCTTGCACGCGCAACTGCTTCAAAGCCGCATTTATACGTGCTAAATAAATCGGATTTAGCAAACCCCACCCTTACCGCCCAGTGGGTGGAGCATTTTCGCAAAAATGGCGACGGCTGCGTTGCGCTTTCGAGCAAAAGCGGCAGTTTAAATGCAGTAAAACAGGCAATAGAAACTGAATTAACAGAGCTTTTGGCGCGTCGTGCAGTTAAAGGCATGCAGGGTGCTAAAATTCGCGTTATGGTAGTGGGCATACCAAACGTTGGCAAATCTACATTTATCAACCATTTTACAGGCACATCTCGCGCAAAAGCTGCGGATAAACCGGGTGTTACCCGCGGCAAACAGTGGGTGAGTGCAGGCAAATACGATTTACTTGATATGCCCGGCGTACTGTGGAAAAAGTTTGACGATTTCACCACGGCAACAAATCTCGCTTTTATTGGTTCAATTAAAGACGATATCTTAGATATCGAAGCCATAGCAATGGGGCTTTTAAGCGAAATACAAGTGATAGATCCGGATAAGCTTATTGAAAGATATAAGCTTTCCGAAGAAGATATCCAGCTTGACAGCTACGAGCTTTTATCTAAAATAGCACAAAAGCGCGGTATGCTTATATCCAAAGGCGAGCCAAACACCGAGCGCGCCGCCATAATGCTGGTAGATGAGTTTCGCGGAAGTAAAATAGGGCGAATTACCTTGGAAAAGCCGGTGGATTAATGACAAGCGATTTATACGCATTTGACGCTGACTATAAATTAAAATACGGTGCTGTTTGCGGCGTGGACGAAGCAGGCAGAGGCCCACTTTGCGGCCCCGTATGCGTTGCGGCTGTTATTTTAGACGAAAGCACGCAAATAAACGGTATCAACGACTCTAAAAAGCTAAGTGAAAAAAAGCGAGAAGCTTTATATGACGAAATAATAAAAAACGCAGTTAGCTATCAAATAGTTTTTGTAGAGCCGCAAATTATCGACGAAATAAATATTTTAAGGGCGACAATGCTTGGCATGAAAAACGCCGTTGAAGGCCTGTCTTTTGTGCCAAGCCTTGCGCTTATAGACGGAAATCGCTGCCCAGATACTGATATACCCACACAGTACGTGATAAAAGGCGATGCATTTTCGGCAAGTATTGCGGCAGCGTCTATATTGGCAAAGGTTACAAGAGATAGATATATGATAAATTTAGCACAGGAATATCCGCAATATCAGCTTGAAAAGCACAAGGGATATCCCACAAAGCTGCATTACGAATTGCTTGATAAATACGGAATACAAAGCTTTTACAGAAAATCTTTTTTAAAAAACAGAGGATATTAATATGGATAGAAAGCTGCTTGGAGCAATGGGAGAATCTATCGCCGCAAAGCATTACAGGGCAGCCGGATATGAGCTTTTGTCGGCAAATTATCGCACAAGGCAGGGCGAAATAGACCTTATTGCCAAAAAATGCAGCACCATAGTTTTTATCGAGGTAAAAACACGCACACAGAAAAGCATTGCCGCACCAAGAGAATTTGTGACCAAAACAAAGCAAATTCGCCTATCATTGGCGGCAAAAAGCTATATTGCGTCCAATGGCGATAACAATTATAATTATCGCTTTGATGTAGTGGAAGTGTATGTAGACGAAAACGGTAAAATAGATATAAATTGCATTGAAAACGCATTTTCGCTATAATTTATTTAATAAGAGCAAGGGGAGTTTCTAATGGAGTTCATAAGCACGCGCAATGCTTTAAATACAGTGTCCTCGGCAAAGGCAATATTAAAAGGGCTTTCAGACGAAGGCGGGCTTTTTGTGCCGCAAAGCTTTCCACATGTGGCACTTGAGCAATTAATGTCGCTTAGCTATCAAGAGCTTGCCGCAAAGCTTATTGGTATGTATCTTACAGATTACGATGAGGCTTTTTTAACAAATGCAGTGGCAAAGGCATATTCTGATGCTAATTTTGAAAATAAAGCAGGGTATACCGTAAAAGTAAGTGAAAATATATATGCACTGGAGCTTTGGCACGGGCCTACCTGCGCCTTTAAAGATTACGCCTTGCAGCTAATGCCTCACTTATTGGTACAGGCAAAAAAGATATTAAAAGAAACAGATATTACCAAAATTCTCGTAGCTACATCGGGCGATACAGGCAAGGCGGCTCTTGCGGGCTATGCGGATATTGACGGCGTCAAAATTGCCGTATTCTATCCAAACAGTGGTACAAGCGAAATACAGCGGCTGCAAATGGCAACGCAAACAGGCGACAATGTTGAGGTGTATGCAGTAAACGGAAATTTTGACGATGCCCAAACAGGCGTCAAAAAAGCCTTTAGAAATAGCGAATTATCGAAAGAATTATTATGTAAAGGCGAAAAGCTTTCCAGCGCAAATTCAATCAATTGGGGCCGTCTTGTGCCACAGCTGGTTTATTATTTTTACAGCTATTTTACACTCGTTAATAATAAAGAAATATCGCTTGGAGATAAGGTGGACTTTTGCGTGCCTACCGGTAATTTTGGGGATATTTTAGCAGGATATTATGCAAAGCAAATGGGGCTACCAATTAATAAGCTTATTTGCGCGTCAAATAAAAACAATGTTTTGTCAGAGTTTATAAACACAGGTGTTTATAATGCAAAACGAGAGTTTTACAAAACCACATCTCCGTCTATGGATATTTTGGTTTCGTCAAATTTGGAAAGGCTTTTGTATCATTTGTGCGAAGATGCAAATAAAGTAAGCGCATGGATGAAAGACCTTGAAATAAACGGAACCTATACTATAGACAGCGAAACATTAGACAAATTACAGCAGGTTTTTGCGGCAGATTATGCAGACGATTCCCAGGTAGCAGACGAAATAAAACACCAATTTACCGAAAACAAGTATTTGTGTGATACACATACCGCAGTTGCTTTTTTGGCAGCGGCAAGGGCAGAGCGCAAGGCGAAAATTCCATGTATAGTGGTATCTACGGCAAACCCATACAAATTTTCGAGTGATGTTTTGTTTGCCATTTGCGGCAAGACATGCAGCGACGAATTTGCGTCTTTGCAAGAGCTATCTATATTAACGGGAAATATTGCGCCTAAAAGCCTTAGCGAGCTAAAGGAAAAGCCTGTCAGATTTACAAAAGTAATAGAGCCAAGCGAAATTGCGAAAGCAGCTTTACAATTATAAAAGCCCGTAAAAACGGGCTTTAAGTGCAAGATATTTTAGCTTTCTTCAAAGGTTTCGCACATTGTTTCTTCGCCCAGTATTGCCATGCGGTTTTTCACGTTAATCGCAGATGCTGTGCAGCAATGCTCTCCGTTATTGTGAATACAGTTTTCAACTTCACAGCAAATACCGTTTAATACACATTCGTCCTTCATACATATACCTCCTTTGCTACTAATAGTGTGTGCTGGAATTTAAAATATAATCGGAGGAATTTATGGCAATATTTGCAATAGGCGATTTGCACTTGTCACTTGGTACCGCAAAGCCCATGGATATATTCGACGGCTGGCACAACTACACAGAGCGCCTCGAAAGCAACTGGAAAGCCATGATTACAGATGAAGATACAGTAGTAATTGCAGGCGATATTTCGTGGGCAATGAAGCTTGAGGAATGTACGGCAGATTTTGCTTTTATCAATAATTTGCCCGGTAAGAAGATTATTTTAAAGGGCAACCACGATTATTGGTGGACAACCATGTCTAAAATGGAGGCGTTTGCCGAGCAAAATGGATTTTACACAATAAGGTTTTTATTTAATAATTGTTTTATTGTAGATAATATTGCGATTTGCGGCACGCGCAGTTGGCTGTTTGATATAGGCCAGCCACAGGACGAAAAGGTAATGAACAGAGAAGTAGGGCGTTTAAAAGCGTCCTTACAAGCGGCAGGCGATATGCATAAGATTGTGTTTTTGCATTATCCACCGCTTTACATGGGCTCAAGGGCAGACAGTATAATAGATACACTCAACGAATTTGGCGTAAAACAATGCTTTTATGGACATTTGCATAGCGCCTCGGTGCGAAACGCCATAGAGGGCGAGCAAAACGGAATAGTATACAAGCTCATAAGCGCTGATGCACTTAATTTTTGTCCATATAAAATTTGTTTTTAGGTAGAAATATCATTATAGTTATGGTATAATCAATATATTGCTTAAATGGAGGAAATAGAATGAATCTCATTAAAAACGAAAAACTAGAAAATAATAGCCACGAATTACAAATCTCGGTGGATGCCGAGGCTTTTAATGCTGCTATAGCAGCAGCCTTTAAAAAGGAATCTGCAAAATATAATATACCAGGTTTTCGCAAAGGCAAAGCCCCAAGACATATGATTGAAAAAATGTATGGTGCAGACGTATTCCATTACGACGCCATTAATGCCCTTTTTCCGGACGCATACGAGGCAGCAGTTGCCGCGGCAGGTATCGAGCCTGTTGATCGTCCCGACGTAGAAATAGTTTCTGCCGATACTCAAGAGGGCGTAGTTCTTAAAGTTGTTGTTACAGTAAAGCCAATGGTTAAAATTGGTAACTACAAAGGTTTAAAAGCCACGAAAAAGATCCATACTGTAGAAGAAGATGCCATTGATGCTGAAATTTCTCGTATGCAAGAGCGCAATGCTCGCATGATAACACGCGAGGGTGCTGCGCAAAACGGCGACATCACCAATATAGATTTCGACGGCTACCTTGACGATGTGGCATTTGAGGGCGGCAAAGCAGAAGGCTTTAGCTTAACTTTAGGCTCAGGCCAGTTTATTCCGGGCTTTGAAGGCCAAATAGTAGGCCATTGCGTAAACGAAGAGTTTGACGTAAATGTTACTTTCCCAGAAGAATATCAAGCAGCCGAGCTTGCCGGCAAACCTGCCGTGTTTAAAGTAAAGCTAAACGAAATTAAAGCAAAAGAACTTCCTGTATGTGATGATGAATTTGCAAAGGACGTATCAGAATTTGATACGCTAAACGAATTAAAAGCATCAATCCGCAAGGGCATGGAAGAAGAGGCGGAAAAGTCTGCTGCACTGGAAGTAGAAAACGACCTTATCGACCAAATTGTTAATACAGTAGAGGGCGAAATTCCTGCCGTTATGTATGAAACACGCATAGACGAAATGGTACGCGATTTTGAATATCGTCTACAGCAGCAAGGCTTGCAGCTTTCTGAGTACATCAAGTACACAGGCGGCGACATGGCCAAATTCCGTGAGGGTTTTAAGGAGCAAGGCGAAAAGCAGGTTAAAATTCGCTTGGCACTAGAGGCTGTTGTAAATGCGGAAAACATTACAGTCAGTGAAGAAGATATGGACAAGGAAATTGCACGCATTGCCGAGGCTTACAAAATGGAAGCAGACAAAGTGCGCGAGCTTGTACCGGTAGAAGAAGTTAAAAAAGATTTGGCTGTTAATAAAGCAATAGATTTTGTTAAAGAAAATGCTACAATTACAGACAAAGTGGAAAAAGCCGACAAATAATAACGGCTTTTAAAATCTTGTATTTCAAGTGACCGATACAGCACTTTTCAGGTGATGTATCGGTCATCTGTTAAAATAAATTACGGAGGCGACTTATTTTTATGAGCTTAGTACCATATGTTATTGAACAAACCGGACGCGGAGAACGTTCCTACGACATATTTTCGAGGCTGTTAAACGATAGGATTATTATGCTTTCAGAAGAAGTTAATGATACTACCGCAAGCCTTGTTGTCGCACAGCTTTTATATCTTGAAGGGCAAGATGCAGAGAAAGATATCAGCCTATATATTAACAGCCCGGGCGGTTCTATTACTGCCGGCATGGCGATTTACGACACAATGGAATATATCAAATGCGATGTATCTACCATTTGTATCGGTATGGCTGCGTCTATGGGCGCGTTTTTGCTATCTGTTGGTGCAAAGGGCAAACGCTTTGCACTGCCAAACAGCGAAATTATGATTCACCAGCCGCTTTTAAGTGGCTTGCAAGGGCAGGCGTCGGATATTAAAATCCACGCAGACCACATTATCCGTATTCGTTCGCGCTTAAACAGTATTTTAGCGGAGCGCACGGGCAAATCTCTTGAAACAATATCACTAGATACAGAACGCGATAATTTCATGAGCGCGCAGGAAGCCGCAGATTATGGCTTGATTGACGCAGTAATGACAAAACGCTAAGGAGCTTTATGGCCAGTAAAACTACAGACAAAGAAAAGAATTTAATTTGCAATTTCTGCGGTAAAAGCCAAGATGCAGTAGATCGCATGATTTTAGGCCCGGGCGTAAATATTTGCAACGAATGTATAGAGCTTTGCCATTCTCTTTTAGAAGACGGCAAAGACGAGCCGGGGCAACAGGGGCAGCAAAGCCGCCGCAAAGGCGCGCAGGGCGCAAGCGTAAGCACGCCCATGCCTCTTAATGTGCTTACACCAGCAGAAATTAAAGAAGGCTTAGACCAGTACGTTATCGGGCAAGACGAAGCGAAAACAGTGCTTGCGGTATCTGTGTATAACCACTATAAGCGCATTTTAAGCGCAGATACGGTAGATGTAGAGCTGCAAAAAAGCAATGTGCTTTTGCTAGGCCCTTCGGGAGTTGGTAAAACCTTGCTTGCACAAACACTTGCGAAGATGCTTGGCGTTCCTTTTGCCATAGCTGATGCAACCACTCTTACAGAGGCAGGATATGTTGGCGAAGACGTGGAAAATATCCTTTTAAAGCTAATTCAAGCGGCAGATTTTGATATAGAGCGTGCCGAACGTGGCATTATTTATATTGATGAAATAGACAAAATTACTCGTAAAAGCGAAAATCCGTCTATCACCCGTGACGTTGGCGGCGAGGGCGTGCAGCAGGCGCTACTTAAAATACTTGAGGGTACTATCAGCAATGTTCCTCCTCAAGGTGGGCGCAAGCACCCTCAGCAGGAATTTATCCAGATAAACACCAAAAACATCTTGTTCATATGCGGAGGTGCATTTGATGGGCTTGAAAAGCTTATCCAAAAACGCACAGATAATTCCGCACTTGGCTTTGGCAATAAGCTAAAGGAAAAAGGCGAGGACGCAAAGCAAAATACTCTGCGCCTTGTAGAGCCCCATGACCTTGTGCGTTATGGCCTTATTCCCGAGTTAATCGGGCGTATTCCCGTAGTAACAGTGCTAAACCCGTTAGATGAAAACTCTCTTGTGCGTGTATTAAAAGAGCCAAAAAACAGTATTGTTAAACAATATGAAGCGCTCTTTAAAATGGACAATGTAGAGCTTGAAATTACAGACGAGGCATTGCACGAGGTTGCAAAGAAAACAATCGCCCTTAAAAGCGGCGCACGCGGTTTGCGCAGCGTAATGGAGCAAGCCCTGATTGCTATAATGTACGAAATACCCAGCAATCCCGAAATCATAAAAGTAACCATTGAGGCAGATACCATAAAAGGCGGCAAGCCGACATTGGCTACAGGCGCAGTAAGAAAGCGTTATAAATCCATAGCGGCGGCCAATAAATAAAACAATGCAAAGGCAACCTAAGATAAAACAAGGGTTGCCTCTTTTGAAATAGTTACGGAGGTACATATGGCAGAAAAGGTTAAAATAATTTTAGATAAATCCCAAGATATACTGCGTCTGCCTGCTATTGCACTGCGCGGTTTAGTTGTGTTTCCCAATAATGTAATACATTTTGAGGTAGGTCGTCCTAAATCAATAGCTGCAGTGGAATGGGCACTTGAAAATAATAACGCCGTGTTTTTAGTATCTCAAAAGGACATGGACGTAGAAGAGCCGACCAGTAAGGATTTGTTCCCATATGGCGTAGTAGGCGAGGTGAAGCAGCTACTTCGCGTGTCGGAGGATATTGTAAAGGTAGTTGTAGAGGGAAAATATCGCGCAAAGCTGCTTACGCTTGATAGCGCAGGTCGCTTTTTACTGGCATCTACAAAATCCGCACCGGTGCATGCACTTCGTGCCTCGGACGCACCACGAGCAGAGGCGTTGGTGCGCAGCATTAAAGATACCTTCGAGGAATATCTTTCCTTAAATCCGCGCATTTCAAAGGACACGGTTTTTAATATTATTACCAACGAAAACGCAGCTTTTTTAAGCGAATATATCCCTGCAAATTTGCTTCTGAAATATGTGGATAAGCAAGAGATTTTAAATCAAAACAGCGTGCGTTCCCGCCTTGAATGTCTGCTTGCTATCATGAAAAAAGAAAACAAGGTTCTTTCCATAGAACGTGATATCGAAGATAAAGTAAACGAGCAAATGGACAAAAACCAGCGAGATTACTATCTGCGCGAGCAAATGCGCGCCATCTCAAGCGAGCTTGACGATACAGACGATACAAGGAAAGAAAGCGAAAATTATAAGCAAAAAATATCCTCATTAAAGCTTTGCGAAGAAGCAAATGAAAAGCTGATGAAGGAGTGCGAACGTCTTTATAAAATGCAGGGAAGTGCGCAGGAAGCAAGTGTAGTACGTACATATTTAGACACTTGCCTTGCTTTGCCGTGGAATATTTATACCACAGATAAGCTTGATATCCCCAAAGCACAGACTGTGCTTGATAAAGAGCATTATGGCCTTAAAAAAGTAAAAGAACGCATTTTGGAAATATTGGCAGTGCGTAAGCTTGCACCAGATGTAAAAGGGCAGATTATCTGCTTGGTAGGCCCTCCGGGCGTTGGTAAAACGTCCATTGCTCATTCTATAGCTGAGTGCCTTGGCCGCAAATATGTGCGCATGTCCCTTGGCGGTGTGCGCGACGAGGCTGAAATACGTGGGCATAGGCGCACTTATATAGGCGCAATGCCTGGCAAGCTTATCAGTGCTATTACCAGCTCTAAAAGCTCCAATCCACTTGTACTGTTAGATGAAATAGATAAGCTTGCAAGCGATTTTCGCGGCGATCCTGCGTCTGCGCTTTTAGAGGCACTGGATCCTGAACAAAATTTTGCATTCAAAGACCATTATTTAGATATACCATTCGATTTAAGTAAGGTTTTATTTATCACAACCGCAAATACACTTGATACTATTCCGCGTCCACTCCTTGACAGAATGGACGTAATAGAGCTGTCGAGTTATACTCGTATTGAAAAATTCAACATTGCAAAACGCCATTTAGTGCCAAAGCAATTGTTATTAACGGGGCTTAAGGGCAAGGCTAAATTTGCAGACGCTGCTATTTACATGCTGATAGACAGCTACACACGCGAAGCAGGTGTGCGAAGCTTAGAACGCACAATTAACGAAATTTTGCGTAAATGCGCTAAAAAAATAGCATCTGAGGAAACAGATAAAATAAATATCAACGCCGAAATGGTGCGTACGCTTTTGGGGCCTGCGCGAATTAAACCCGGCTTTTCAAACAAAAAAGACAGTGTCGGTGTGGCAAATGGGCTTGCATGGACATCTGTAGGCGGAGAATTGCTGCCTATAGAAGTACAGCTTATCGAAAAAGGCAGCGGCAAGCTAGAGCTTACAGGCAGCCTTGGAGATGTGATGAAAGAAAGCGCAAAAATTGCTATTACATATGCCAAAGCGCATGCAAGCGAGCTTGGGTTTGATTTGTCGGTTTTTAAAGATTTAGATATTCATATTCATGCCCCTGAAGGCGCCATACCAAAGGACGGCCCGTCCGCAGGTGTTACGCTTACTACAGCCCTTGTTTCTGCCCTTAGCGGTAGAAAAGTGCGTAGCGATATAGCAATGACAGGTGAAATTACTTTACACGGTCAAGTCCTTGCAATTGGCGGTCTTAAAGAGAAAAGCATGGCTGCATACCGTGAGGGAATGAAGCTTATACTTATACCAAGTGAAAACATGTCGGATTTGTACGAGATTGATGATGAAGTAAAAAATGCCGTAAAATTCATGCCTATGAATAATCTTGACGAGGTACTAAAGCTTGCGCTTTGTCCGCTTGACGCAAAAACAAAAGAAAAAAAGATAAAAGCAGAAAAAGATGAAAATGTAAACGTTTTAGCAGATGGCGCAGCAAAGCCTGCCGCAGTAATCAGACAATAGAATTTGGCTTAGCATGTTTAATCATGCTAAGCCAACCATTTAAAAGCAATGGCGCAAAAGCGCATGGAGGTTTAATATGAACTATCAAAGCGCGGATTTTAAATCGTCTTACGGTTTATCTTCGCAGCTGCCTTTAAGCGACAGGCACGAAATAATATTTTCAGGCCGTTCAAATGTAGGTAAATCGTCGCTGATAAATAAGCTTTGCAACCGCAAAAGTTTAGCGCGCGTAAGCAGCACGCCCGGAAAAACAGCCACGATAAATTTTTACGATGTAGACGCAATCTATTTTGTGGATTTACCCGGCTACGGCTACGCAAAGGTATCACAAAGCGAGCGCAGCCGCTGGGACGATTTAATCAACAGTTATTTTGAATATCCGCGCAACCGCACTTTATTGATACAGCTTTTAGACGCAAGGCATGCGCCGTCGAGCGACGATATAATGATGATGGAATATTTGCGTCATAATAATCAAAGCTTTGTTGTGGCACTTACTAAGGGCGATAAGCTTAAAAAAAGCCAATATGAAGCAACTGTCAGCGAGTTTAAATCGGTGTGCGCGCCATATGGCTGCGGCGAAGTGGTACTTACCAGTGCAGATAACGGCCAAGGCATAGACGAATTAAAAGAAGTGATTGAAACATATCTTTTAAAGGAGAGCAATATATGACAGACGGCGTTACAAAAGTACGTGATAACGGCCATTTGGAAATGGGCGGTGTAGATTGCGTTGCGCTTGCACAAAAATACGGCACGCCCCTTTATGTAATGGACGAAAATGCAATCAGAGCCAATTGCAAAGAGCTGAAAAAATCTATAGATAAATATTATCACGGCAATGGCATGGTACTTTATGCATCTAAAGCCTTTTCTTGCAAAGAAATATACCGCATAATGCAATCTGAGGGTATCGGCACAGATGTTGTATCCGCAGGGGAGCTGTATACGGCTTTGCAGGCAGGATTTCCGGCTGAAAATATTTATTTCCATGGCAATAATAAAACAGCCCAAGAACTGATAATGGCACTTGAAAATAATGTAGGGCATATTGTGGTAGATAATATTACAGAGCTGGAGCTTTTAAACACTCTAGCCCATGCCGCTGATAAAAAGGCTAATATATTGTTCCGCATTAAGCCCGGTGTAGACGCCCACACACACGATTTTGTACGTACAGGGCAGATAGATTCAAAGTTTGGCTTTGCTCTTGAAACAGGAGAAGCAGAGGCTGCATTTAAGCTTGCGCTTACACTGCCAAACATTAATGTGTACGGAATACATTGCCATATTGGTTCGCAAATTTTCGATATAGAGCCATTTTGCCATGCGGCAGAGGTGATGCTTAGCTTTGCAAACAAAATGCGCACAGACTGTGGCGTAACTATAAAAGAGCTTAATCTCGGTGGCGGATTTGGCATAAGATATATTAGTGAAGACGATCCTAAGGCACTGGACTGCTATATGGAAGCCGTATCAAAAACAGTATTTGGCTTTTGCGAAAAGGCGGATTTTCCGTGCCCATTTATATGCATTGAGCCTGGGCGCAGTATTGTGGGAGATACAGGTATTACCCTATATACCGTTGGTAGTGTAAAAAATATACCAAATTGTCGTACATATGTTTCGGTAGACGGCGGCATGACGGACAATCCTCGTTACGCGCTATATTCGTCTAAATATGACGTAATACTGGCAAATAAAGCCGACAAGTGCAAATGCTTTACAGCCACTATTGCAGGCAGATGCTGCGAAAGTGGCGATTTGCTTGCGGAAAATATACAAATACAAGAGCCTGCACCGGGTGATATTTTAGCGGTGCTTTCTACAGGCGCATACAATTATTCTATGGCGTCAAATTATAATCGCGTGCCGCGCTTGCCTGTAATTATGCTTAAAAACGGAGAGGACAGGGTAGTAGTGAAGCGCGAAACCTACGAAGACCTTGTCCGAAATGATGTATAATGGCATATGGTGAATTTGCTTATTTTTACGATGAATTTAACGACGATGCCAATTACGAGGCTTTGTTTTCCCATGTAAAGCGTAATTTGCAAAAATATGGTGTGCGCGAGGGCATCGTAGCGGATTTAGGCTGTGGAACAGGCGACTTAACAATGCTTTTACGCAGTGCAGGCTACGATATGATTGGTGTGGATTTATCCGAAGAAATGCTTTGCGTAATGCGAGAAAAGGCAGAAGAAACAGGCGTAACAGACCTATTGCTATTGCGGCAGGACATTACAAAGCTGGATTTATACGGCACTGTAAAGGCGGCTGTTTCTACCTTTGATACACTAAACCATATTGGCGAGTACAAGCAGTTTGAAAAGGCCATTTGCCGTGCAGCTTTGTTTATAGAAAGCAGAGGTGTGTTTATATTTGACGTTAATACGCCATATAAACACATTAATGTACTTGCAGATAATACTTTTGTGCTGCAAGCAGACGACGCAAGATGTGTGTGGAGCAACAAATTAGAGCAGCCTTTATCGCGCACACGCATAAATATTGCCATAACTTATACGGGCGACACCAAAAGCGTGAACGAAACATTTTATGAATATTACTTTACAATGCAGCAAATAGAAAATGCCTGCAAAAAAGCGGAGCTTGAAATAGTGGAAATTTGCGATGGCGAAAGCTTTACAGATATACACGAGGACACGCAAAGATATTTAATTACGGCACGCAAAATATAATTTATGCTTAAAGCAATCACGATAAAGTGCAAATGTATATAAACAACAAAAACTGCTCAAGGCGGTTTTATCAATAGGAATACAGAGGTTTTATATGTCAAAGCTTAAAAGAGCCATATCAGAAAATGGCGGTATCATAATTTACGCACTGGACTCTACAGATATTGTGCGCGAAATGGAAAGAATACACAAAACCTCTGCTGTTGCGTCGGCTGCACTTGGCCGCTTGCTAACAGCGGCATGCATGATGAGCATGACTTTAAAGCATGAGGACGATTTGCTTACCGTGCGTATAAACGGCGGTGGCAAGCTAGGCACCATTTTAGCCACAGCAAGCGGCAACGGCACGGTAAAAGGCTATGTGCAAAACGCAAATGCAGATATGCCCTCTCGCGTGGACGGCAAGCTTGACGTAGGCGGCGCAGTAGGGCACGAGGGCACGTTAAGCGTCATTAAGGACCTTGGCCTTAAAGAACCTTATGTAGGGCAGGTGCCTATCGTTACGGGCGAAATAGCAGAGGATATCACTGCATACTACGCGGCAAGCGAACAAACGCCCACAGTTTGCGCTTTAGGTGTGCTTGTAGATAAGGATTTGTCTATAATATCCGCAGGCGGATATCTTGTGCAGCTTTTGCCGGGTGCAAGCGACGAGGAAATAGATGCGCTGGAACATAATGTTGCAAGTGCGCCATCTGTAACACAAATGCTTTCAAGCGGTAAAAGCACAATGGATATTATTAACATTATCCTACAAGGCTTTAACCCCAATGTATTGGACGAGATGAAAGTGGAGTATCATTGCGACTGTTCTGTAACTCGCGTGGAAGCGGCGCTTTTGTCACTTGGTAAAGACGAGCTTGACGATATGCTCAAAACACAGCCCAATGTAGAAATTACATGCCAGTTTTGCGATAAAGTTTATAATATTAATGTTGAAAAGCTTATAAAGTCAAATAAAAACTGATGATAAAAGACGTTAAAATCACGCAAAATGCGTTATATTTTTGCATTAGAAGAAAATAAAAAAAACAAGTGAATTTAATTGATGAAAAAGGCTTGACAAATTACGCAATATACGGTAAAATAATCTTCGTCGCCTGTGCTTGATATGTTTTTGAAAAGCAACGTTTTGTACATGCTACGAATATTTATGCGGATTTAGCTCATCTGGTAGAGCGCCACCTTGCCAAGGTGGAGGTAGCGAGTTCGAGTCTCGTAATCCGCTCCATCACACTTTTACATTCAAGGCTAAATAGAATGTAATATTGTAAAGCGTTGTAAGAGCTATACAATTATGTGTGTAATTTCAAGATAATCTTTTAAAACTTATCTTGACAAGGCTATGTTTATTATAGTATAATAAACAACGTCGGTTTGGTTATGGAAGTTTAGCTCAGCTGGGAGAGCATCTGCCTTACAAGCAGAGGGTCACAGGTTCGAGCCCTGTAACTTCCACCACCGTGGCCCAGTAGTTCAGTTGGTTAGAACGCTAGC
>JAVWZM010000035.1:0-21962 GCA_036661035.1 Oscillospiraceae bacterium | reverse complement strand
CTGTAGGCGAAAGCGTTAAAAAGCCTCTTGAGTATTATACAAATAACCTTGTGAACACACTTAATGTATTAAATTGCATGCGCAAATACGGCGTGAAAAACTTTGTATTTTCCTCCTCTGCCACCGTATATGGCGATCCTGCGTCTGTGCCTATCACAGAAGATTTTCCTCTTTCCACCACTAACCCTTATGGTGCAACCAAGCTGATGATAGAGAGCATTTTAAAGGATTACTGCAAGGCAGATCCCACCCTTAATGTGGTACTGCTGCGCTACTTTAACCCAATCGGCGCCCACGAAAGCGGCCTTATCGGCGAGGATCCAAACGGTATTCCGAACAATCTTGTACCATATATCGCACAGGTTGCAGTGGGCAAGCTAAAGGCTGTAAACGTGTTTGGCAACGACTATAAAACCCACGACGGCACAGGCGTGCGCGACTATATCCACGTGGTAGACCTTGCAAAGGGCCATGTTGCCGCCCTTAAAAAGCTTGCTACAAACTGCGGTTTGTTTATTTGCAACCTTGGCACAGGCAAAGGCTACAGCGTGCTTGATGTTATAAGCGCATATAGCAAGGCATGCGGCAAAGAGCTGCCATATATTATTGCGCCGCGCCGCCCGGGAGATATTGCAGAATGTTATGCAGATCCTGCTAAAGCCAAAAACGAGCTTGGCTGGCAAGCGGAATTTGGCATAGAGCGCATGTGTGCCGACTCTTGGAGATGGCAGAGCATGAACCCCAATGGCTATAAAAGCTAATTGCCAAAGCATTAATTTAACATAGCAATGCAAAGGCTTATGCTATGTGCGTGCGATTGCACATATACAATTATAATATTTTTTTAAGGAGATTTTTGATATGAATAAACCTGTTCTTGTTGTTATGGCGGCCGGTATGGGCAGCCGCTACGGTGGCTTAAAGCAAATTGACCCTGTTGGCAATAACGGCCAGCTGATTATAGATTACTCCATATTCGACGCACGCCGCGCAGGCTTTGAAACCGTTATTTTTATTATTAAGCACGAGATAGAGGCGGATTTCCGCGAGGCTATCGGCAACAGGCTTTCCAAGATTATGAACGTGAAATATGCGTTCCAACAGCTTGATAACTTGCCTGAGGGCTACACTGTGCCAGAGGGGCGCACAAAGCCATGGGGTACAAGCCACGCCATTCTTGCAGCGAAAGACCTTATCGACGGCCCCTTTGCCGTTATTAACGCCGACGATTACTACGGCCCCGAGGCATACAAGGTAATTTACGATTATCTATGCAGCCACGACGATGAAGACGGCAAATACGAATTTTCCATGGTGGGCTATTTGCTTGAAAACACCGTTACGGAAAACGGCCACGTAGCTCGCGGCGTATGCGAAGAAAACAGCGCGCAGTATCTTACACGCGTTACCGAGCGCACTCATATCGAAAAAACAGAAAACGGCGCACGCTACACCGAGGACGACGGCGCAACATGGACGGAGCTTGACGGCAAAACCATCGTTTCCATGAACCTATGGGGCTTTACCAAAGGCTTTGTACGCGAAACCGAAAACCGTTTCAGCGCGTTTTTGGACGCAAATCTTCCTGTTAATCCCCTTAAATGCGAATATTTCTTGCCTAGCGTTGTAAGCCAGCTTGTAGAGTCTGACAAGGCACAGGTTAAGGTGCTGCGCAGCGGCGACAAATGGTACGGCGTAACATATAAAGAGGATAAGCCTGTAGTTATGGCAGCTATTGCCGAGAAAACCGAAAGCGGCATGTATCCCGACAATTTATGGGAGGCAAAATAATGCAAGTTGCGGAAAAGCTTTTGCCGGAGGCATTAACCGGCTTTGATTTTGGCGGCACCGTTGTAGGCGCGGTGCGCTACGGCGAGGGGCATATCAACGACACCTTCTGCGCATATATCCAACAGCCAAACGGCGATGCAGCACGTTATATTTTACAGCGCATCAATACTAATGTGTTTAAAAACCCTGACGAATTAATGCAAAATATCGTGGGCGTTACAGACTATCTGCGAGATTTAGTCGTTAAAAACGGCGGTGACGCGGCAAGGGAAACCATGACTGTGCTGCGTGATAAAAAAGGTGAAAACTTCTTCACCGACAGTGAAGGCGGCGCATGGCGCGTATACCCCTTTGTAGAGGAAACTATCTGCCTGCAAAAGGCGGAAACTCCCGAGCTTTTCTATGCATCTGCAAAGGCATTTGGCAATTTTCAGCATTTGCTGAAAAACTATCCTGCATCTACTTTGCATGAAACCATTGAAAAGTTTCATCACACCAAAAACCGCTTTGACAACTTTAAAAAGGCTCTTGATAAAGACGCTTTAAACCGTGCCAAGGACGCAAAGCCTGAGATTGATTTTGTTTTGGCGCATGAGGCAGATTGCAGCAAATGCCTAGATTTACTTGCAAGCGGCGAATTGCCCTTGCGCGTTACGCATAACGACACAAAGCTAAACAATGTGCTTATCGACAAAAAAAGCGGCGAAGGCATTTGCGTAATAGATCTAGACACCGTAATGCCCGGCCTTGCACTTAACGATTTTGGCGACTCTATCCGCTTTGGCGCAAACCATTCTGCCGAGGACGAGCAAGACCTTGGCAAGGTAAACTTCGACATTTCTCTATACGACATTTACACCAAGGGCTTTTTAGAGGGCTGCCGCGGCGCGCTTACCGACAAGGAGCTTGAATATCTGCCATGGGGCGCAAAGCTGATGACCTTAGAATGTGGTATTC
The DNA here is from genome assembly GCA_036661035.1 of Oscillospiraceae bacterium. Lineage (GTDB taxonomy): Bacteria > Bacillota > Clostridia > Oscillospirales > Ruminococcaceae > JAGPHI01. The sequence continues at coordinate 19,214 of JAVWZM010000035.1, read as the reverse complement.
GCTTTTTGACCGATTATCTTGAGGGCGACACCTACTTTAAAACCCACCGTGACGGCCAAAACCTAGACCGCTGCCGCACACAGTTCAAGCTTGTTTCCGACATGGAAAAATGCTTTGACGAAATGGGTGCAATTATTAAAAAATATAAATAAATCTAAACCTAAAAGGGCTGCTATTTTGAATTTGGCGAATTAACGTCAAATCAAAATAGTAGCCCTTTTGATAATTTTCATTTTTTAGTTCTATACTAAATTCTTTCAAATGCGCCTATGGCTTGGCAAACCGGGCATACATCAAGGGGCTTGTCGCTGCCCATGCCGCAAAATTGGCAGCGATACAGCGGCTCTGCCACAGGTTCCTGCACTTTTTCCTGTACCTTGGTTTTCGGCAAGCCTTTTTCGCTTGCAAGCTTTATAAACGCCTGCAAAAATGTGCGCTCGTGGCTGCTTTCAATTTCAGCTACCTTTTCAAACATCGTGGCTAAGTCCTCTAAGCCCTCTGCCCTTGCGTCTTTGGCAAAGCCCGGATACATGCTTTGCCATTCGGTGTTTTCGCCTGCCGCTGCCTCGGTGATATTGCTTGCGCTTTCGCCAAGCCCATCGTGCAAAAGCTTAAACCACATGCGTGCATGGGCAAGCTCGTTTTTCGCCATGCGCTCAAAAAGCTGCTCTACCTCGGCATTGCCCTCTGCTTTTGCCGCCTCTGCAAAAAAAGTATATCTCGCGCGTGCTTGAGATTCCCCTGCAAAAGCCGCTTTGATGTTTTGCTCCGATTTTGTTCCTTTAATATTCATAGCTATCTCCTTAATATTATTTATTTTGCCAACCTAAATCCCGTAAAATCGCGTTTTTTTCTTCTAGGCATGTAGCTGCAATTTGCTCTATCCGCTGCGGCCCCATATGCGGAGCAAGCCCCGATATGCTAAACGCCGCCTGCGCTCGCCCATTATATCCCGGCAATGCCACCGCAACACAGCGTATGCCAAGCTCGTTTTCCTCATCGTCTATGGCATATCCTTTTTGGCGTATTTCGCAAAGCTGCTCTAAAAATTCGTTATAATCCACAATGGTATGCTGCGTCAGCTTTTTGATATCGCTTTTTTTCCAGACGCGTTCCACCTCGCTGTTTTGCATGGTTGCCAATATCGCCTTGCCCGTTCCCGTGCAGTACATAGGTATGCGCAAGCCCACATGGCTTGACATGCGCATATTTGCCAAAGGTGCTTCTGCCTTATACACGTATACAATGTCTGCGCCGTCCTGTATCACCAGATGCACCGCCTCCCCTGTATGGCGGGACAGCCTGTCTATATGGCCGCGAGCCATGGACACTATATCCATATCGTTCACGATGCCGCTTGATATTTCAAACATTTTCAGCGTGAGCCTATAATAAGTAGTAAAGCTGTCCTGCACCACATAGCCAAGGGCTATTAAATTAGCCAATAAGCGATGCGCCGTGCTTTTGGCAAGCCCTGCCTCACTACTGATTTTTTGCAGCGGCATGCCCTTAGGGTGGCGCGCCAAAATCTCCACTATATTAAAAATGCGCTCTACCGACTGCACACTTCCGCCTTGATTATCTATAACGCTCACCTCGTTCCACATGATGAAATTGCTTTCCATAATTGTACGTCAAAATATACTTTTGCGCAATAGTATTTTTATCATATTGCTAAATTTACAATTATACAATTTAAACACTTGACTTTTTTGCCCACGGCTTTATAATGTAGTTATGAGAAGTGGAACGCTGTTCCATATTATGGAACGCATGAGTTAAAGGAGATTAATTATGCATCAGATTATGGAAAAAATCCGCGATATCGGCATAGTACCCGTAATAGCGATAAACGATGTGGACAAGGCTGTGCCATTGGCAAAAGCCCTAGTTGCAGGCGGCTTGCCTGTAGCGGAAATTACTTTTCGTACAGATGCTGCCGAGGAGGCAATTCGCCGCATTACAGCCGAAGTGCCTGAGATGCTTGTGGGCGCAGGCACAGTGCTTACCAAGGAGCAGGTAGACCGCGCACATGCCGCCGGCAGCAAGTTTATGGTTAGCCCCGGCTTTAACCCCGAAATTACCGAATACGCGCTTTCCAAGGGCATTGTTTTTGCACCGGGCACAGCAACACCGGGCGAAATGGAACAAGCCATGGCGCTTGGCCTTGACGTAGTAAAGTTTTTCCCTGCCGAGCAAAACGGTGGTATTGCAAAAATTAAAGCGGTTGCCGCGCCTTATGGCAAGCTTAATTTTATGCCTACAGGCGGCGTAACAGCGGCTAATTTGATGGATTATCTTTCGTTTGACCGTATTATTGCTTGCGGCGGCACATGGATGGTAAAGGCAGATTTGATAAACGATGGCAAATTTGACGAAATTACACGCCTTACCAAAGAGGCGGTAAACGCCATGCTTGGCTTTGAGCTTGGGCATATCGGCATCAATTGCCCCGATGCAAAAGAGGCTATGAACGTTGTTAAATTATTCGAACTTGCCTTTGGCTTTGACGTTGCAGAGGGCAACAGCTCTATTTTCTGCGGCAAACGCAGCTTTGAATTTATGAAGGCTCAAGGACGCGGCACAAACGGACATATTGCCATTCTTACAAACACACTTTCCCGTGCGATAGCCCATTTAAAAGCACGCGGCTTTGAATTTGACGAAGCAAACGCCATGATGAAAAACGGCAAAATGGTAGGCGTATATTTTAAAGACGAGTTTGCAGGCTTTGGCGTGCATCTTTTACAGAAATAAGGAGGACTTAACATGTCACATAAAGTTGTTACTTTCGGCGAGCTTATGCTACGCCTTGCACCTGAGGGGTATTATCGTTTTACTCAGGCTGATAAATATGGTGCCACCTTTGGCGGCGGCGAGGCAAACGTTGCCGTTTCGCTGGCAAACTACGGCTTGGACGCATATTTTGTTACAAAGCTGCCAAAGCACGACATAGGCCAATGCGCTGTAAACTCCTTGCGCAAATTTGGCGTAGACACAAAATACATCACTCGCGGCGGCGAGCGCGTGGGCATTTATTACCTTGAAAAGGGTGCATCACAGCGCGCCTCTAAATGCATCTACGACCGCGCACACTCCTCTATAGCCGAGGCAACAGATGCAGATTTTGACTGGGACGAAATTTTTAAAGATGCCGAGTGGTTCCATTTTACAGGCATTACACCGGCTCTTGGCAAAAACGTGGTGGAAATTTGCCGTACTGCCTGCAAGGCAGCAAAAGCCCACGGCGTGAAAATAAGCTGCGACCTTAACTATCGTGGCAAGCTGTGGACGCGCGAAGAAGCAAAAGCCGCCATGACAGACCTTTGCCAATATGTGGATTTATGCATTGCAAACGAAGAAGACGCCAAAGATGTTTTTGGCATTGAGGCAGAAAATACAGATATCCACGCAGGCAAGCTAAACCACGAGGGCTACAAGAGCGTTGCAAAGCAATTAGCCGATAATTTCGGCTTTGAAAAGGTAGCAATTACCCTACGCACGTCTATTTCCGCCAATGATAACGACTGGGCGGCAATGCTTTTTGACGGCAAGGAATACTATTTCAGCAAGTCCTATCATATGCATATTGTGGATAGAGTTGGCGGCGGCGACAGCTTTGGCGGCGGGCTTATCTACAGCCTTGTTACAGGCAAAGATGCTCAGTCTGCCCTTGAATTTGCAGTGGCGGCGTCTTGCTTAAAGCACAGCGTTGAGGGCGACTACAATATGATGAGCGTAGATGAAGTGCAAAAATTAGCCGGCGGCGACGGCTCAGGGCGCGTACAACGGTAATTAGCGCTTACCGTTACATAAAATATCTCCAAAATAGATAGGGCTGCAAAACTCAGGTTTTGCAGCCCTATCTATTTATGCCCTTGTCGTAAACAAGTTTTTTTGACCGGATTATGATACTATAAAGCCGATAAACGACATTTACTTTAGTTTTTGTATTCATAGTAAAAATCAAGAGTTATTGTTTGTATATTTTGCCAAGCAAATATATCTTTCTTTGTTGGAAATATATGTTATAATATAAATATGTTGTTTTTCAACTGCGGATATATCTTTGCGCATTTTATGCACATTTAGATTTTATAAGGAGGCAACGGAATGAAAGTTAAAAACCCAATTACTATTGCTATAGCTTTGTTTTCATTGTTGCCAACGCTTTCTATAAGCCTTTTATATACCTGTATTTTCACTGCATGTACAAATTCGCTGATATCCCAAAATATTGAAACCGCAATACAAATGCAAACACGTAATGTGCAAAGCTTTTTCGACACAAACGAGGACAGCCTAGATATTTTAACAGAGCTTGCTAATCCAAAGGCAATCCTTTTGCAAGCAAACGAGCATAATCAAGTCAATAGTTTCACCGCCAGTGAAACTCCGGACTTTTATAATATTTCTCAGCGTTCCAAAGAGTATTGGAGCGCGCTCAAAACGTCGAGAACTGTGCTTAAAAGTTGGCTGTTGCATCAGCCCACTCTAAACCGCGTTTCCATTGTAGACTCCTCAAACAATATTGTTGTGTCCAGTAACACTTTGGTTGAAGGCGGCAAATCTCAGCTTGAAAAAAAATATCTTACACATATCAGCGACGGCGAATTGATAGTTACTCGGCTTTACCACGACACGTTTGTGGATAACGCAGTAAGCTTTATTATGGCAAAGCCTATTATGTCCGGAGACAAATGCCTTGGCTTTATCATGCTTAGCATTAAGCCCGACGCAATACAGCAAACCATTTCAACTGCCGGATTTTGCAATTCCGGCTCTATTAAGCTTTTAGACATCGGCAACTGCATTATTGCAAGCAACAACCCCGATGACGTAGTGGGCGATACCGACGACGAAAAATTTAATCAAATTTTAAATAACCATATAGAGCCTACGGGTAAATTTGAATACAAAAAAGATGACGAAAAAAATATAGTGCGCTATTGCCGTTTTCCGGGTAACGCGTGGACGTTAGTATGCTCTGTTGCAAGGTCTGAATTTGCTATACCGCCATGGCAAATGATTATATATATACTGATTGTCTGCCTTGTATTTTTTGGCTTTATCCTGCTGATGCAGCGTGCTGTAAACTTTCGTTTCACAAAGCCGCTTACCAGCCTTTTAAACAATTTACATAAAATGGAACTTGGCAATTATACCGACCGCATACCTTACCTTGGAAACAACGAGTTTACCGAAATTGGCACTTCCTTTAATAAATTAATGACGCGTGTAGAGCAAGACAACCGCGAGCTTGCCATAAAAGAGGAACGTTACCGCATTGCAAACGAGCAAAGCAACAGCGTGATATTTGAATACAATGTGGAAACAGATGCCTTTACCTGTTCCCCTAATGCCTGCGAATTTTCCTCGTATCCCGACTTTACCTACAATTTCCCCGACAGCTTTGTAAAGCTTAACGTGATACATCACGAGGAAGCGACTCAGTTTTCTCGCCTTTTTAACGCCATGATCCACGGGCGCAGGCAAGGCGCAATGGAGCTGCGCATATGCACCTATCGCAACGAATACCATTGGTTCAGCTTGCTTTTAACTACTATTCTCGACACCACCACCTTTAAGCCACTGCGTGTTGTTGGCAAGCTTACCGACATTGACGAAGAAAAGAAAATCACCGCCAACCTTACTTTTAAGGCAGAGCGCGATCCCCTTACCAGTATTTATAATAAATCCACTACACAGTCCATTATCTCTCAGGTGCTTAGCGACAGGCACCAAGATTTATATTATGGCTTTATTATGATGGATATTGATAACTTTAAGGGCGTAAATGATAATTACGGCCATCAAAAAGGCGACGCCGTGCTGATGGACGTTGCAAGTGCTTTGCTTTCTCAATTGCGCGGAGAGGACATAGTGGGGCGCATTGGTGGCGATGAATTTATGATATTGTTAAGCGCAATGCCAAGCCGCGAGGCTATTGGCGCAAAGGCGTCACGTCTATTATGCGAAATGCGCAAAATTCCTCTCGACGAAAACCTTGGTCTGCACATTACCTGCAGCATGGGAATTGCCCTTTGCCCCACAGACGGTGTAGGCTTTACCGCGCTTTACGCAAGCGCCGACAATGCCCTTTACGTTCGCAAAAAAACAGGTAAAGACGGCTATTCCTTCTACAAAGACGACGTCCCCGAATAAAAGCAGAACAGCTATTGCAGACATTGAACCATAAAAATCTTGTTTTTATGGTTCAATTCGCCATGTTTTCAGTTGCCCCTTTAGCGGCGAGAAAGCGGCATACGTAATCGCGCCGCGAGCCGTATAATAACCGCTTGCGGTTATTATACCGTATCCGCAGCTTTGCTTTATGATTAACCCTCTGGCGGAGCAAAGCCCCGCCCCTACAAAGTAGGTGCAAGACTACAATAAATTTAAACCCGTTATCGTCTTGATAAAACTCATAAAAAATCCGCCTATGCTTTGCGTAAAGCATAGGCGGATTTTTGTTTATTAAAACTGTCGCGACAGTTTTAATTGTGCATGTGCGATAGCACGCACATAGGATAAGTTTTTAATAAACAAGTCCGCAGACTTGTTTATTAAAATCGCAAATAATAAGACTATGTAAAATGTTATTTATATAATACAAGAAATGTGACGATTTGTCAATAAAACAGCAGAAATTTGCGTTTTTATACAAGGTTTTAAGCCGCGCTGTAGATATTATTCCCCACTTGCGTTTATTGTGGGGCATATCCTATGCAAACAAAGCCGCACCAAAGCAAAAATGTTTTGGTGCGGCTTTATTTTAAGTTTATTAATGCCTTTGGTTTAATCGTCAAATGCGAGATATTTTTGTGCGTCCCAGCCGGCTATATCAGCCATTTTATCAATAAGGCTTACGCCCTCGGAGTGTAGCTGCTCCACGGAGATATCCGCGGATATTTTGCCATTGTGCATTATAATGGCACGCTCGATAAAATGCTCTATTTCGTCGATATAATGTGTGCAAAGAAAGATTGTTTCGCCGCCACGCAAAGCGCCCGACATAAGCTTTAAGAAATCCAGCCGCGTAAACACGTCTTTGCCCAAAAACGGTTCGTCCATGAAAATATATTTTGCCTTTTTTGCAAAGCCTGCGGCAAGCTCTACCTTTGCGCGCTCGCCTGTGGACATTTTGTTTATTTTTGCGCTGTAATCAAGGCTGAAAAAGTCGCATAGCTTTACATATCGCGCTATGTCAAAATTGCAGTGCATATCTTGCAGAAATTCGCCGTATTCCTCCACCCTAAGTGCAGGTAAATAGCTGCCCTCGCCTGTGATGTAGCTGATATCCTCGCCACATTCATATGGCGCTTTTCCGTCTAAAAGCACAGTACCTCCACCTTGGGCGCAAAGGCCGGACATACAGCGCAATAGCGTGGTTTTGCCCGCGCCGTTCTCGCCCAAAAGCCCCACGATGCTGCCGCTTTCGGCGGTAAAGCTTGTTTCAAAAAGGCCGCGCGGCTTTCTTTTATTATATATTTTTTTAAGCCCATTTACTTCTAACATCATACCGCCTCCTTTTCAATTTGATAGCTTACACTTACGCCCGGCAAATACCATTCGCCTTTATTGTCCTTAATTGGGTTTGCAAAGCTTACTGCGCGAAAATGTCTGCTATTGCGATATCTTTTAATGTCGTCATCAAAGCCCCATAGCAATTTGCCCGAATATTCTAATTTATCGTTTGTAAATACATCTGCATTAATATCGGATATAACACCCTGCTTTTCGTGCCAAATGCCTGTTAGTGCCAAGAGGCGTTCGCCGCCCTCGTCCAGCGTAACGCCTACGTTATAATTTAAGCTTTGCTCCTGCACTTTATATGAAGTGACCATATTGATTATTTTGCCGCTTTTTATGCGTATGCCGCCCACAGCGCATACCGACGGTGTACCGCCCGCGCCTAGAGTACTGCTTACAGAAAAGCATACGTCGCCTTCGCGCTGAGTGCTTTGTAAATCGAAGGTTATTTTTTTGTTTTCCTTTAGGTTAAGGGGTAGCTTTTTGCAATCGGTTTCGTTTCCTATATCGTCGTACACATGCACATACGGCTCGTCGTTTTCCATGGTAAATAGGCATAGGCTGTTGCCTGCCGAGGCAAGGCACAGTATGTCTTTATTATTTCCCCTATCGAAATCTACTATTTTTTCCACTTTGCCATATTCGATGCTCGGCGAAACAAATTTATGCCCATCTATATCAATATTTTTAGGCAAATTTTTCAGCTCTTTTTCTGCTGAATATTCTTTTGCAAGCCAAATACCGCCATTGCCCTCAATATATTTTTGAGTACTTGCCGTACAAAACACTTTATCCTTTACCTTTGCTACGGACATTTCAGTACTGCCTTGATTATGATTTATGCTTCTTACAAAAGGTGCCGTCAACTCCATTTCGTTTTCGCTCAAATGCATAAAGTTCTGTTCCACTTTTATTTTGCCGCTTTCTTCAATGGCAAGCCCAGTGTTGAATTGCAGCCTTTTATCCGGATCTACATAAACATTTGCCATTATATCGGCTTTATCGGTTGTCATTTCATAGCTAATGCTATTTCCATTGCAAAGTTCCTCTATCAAGTGCTTTTCGTCCATTGAGCCTTTATATTCCTTGCCGTTAAGCATTGGCACAAGCGCGCTGTATTCCACGTTTTTCGGCAGCGCAAGGTTGCACACTGCATAATGCACATTATAATTTTCATACTTATCGGAGGGGACAAATCTATTTATAATTTCGCCGTCTTTTATGGTAAGCGTCTGCCTAAAAGCACCGTCCTCCATTTTGCCGCTTAGGGTAAAGCCCTGTAAATGCTCCGAAAGCCCCTCGCTTAAAGTAACCCTTGTTCCCTTTTGCGCTATAAGCATAAATATCCATATGCCTAATATTACCGCAAAAACAAAGCCCGACATAATAAGCGGCAAATTGCGTTTAATCTTTTTCATGTCTATTCCCCCTTTATAAATTCTTCGCTTTTTTAAGCGAAGAAAACGCCCATATAAGTGCCGCTGCCGAGATAGCAATTAAAAGCCCTAAGATGATTACATACGTCAAACCCGAAGTGTTTGTAATTGTGAACATTAGCCCTGCTAAGCCCAGCATGCCGCCAATCAGAGTTAAAAGCAGCGACACAGCTTTGGCTATTGCCCCGCTATGCATGGGTATGCAGTGTAAAAGCACTGTGGTACACACTATTACGCTAACAAATATTATAGCGTCAACAAAAGTGGTGGGCAATAAAATGCGCATAAAATCGTTACGCATAAACGTTAAAAACAAGCCGTCCTTTACGAATACAGGAAATGCATACCCTGCCTTTAGTCGCGCGGTTTCTGCCGTGTGCATTACAGGCATATAGTATACAAAAAACAGCATAAGCTGTACTGCCACTGTACTAAACGCGATGCAAAGCCCCGAAAGTATATTTGCAAGCAATATATTTCGGCGTGGCATGGGCAAGGACATTAATGTATACATGCCCTTTGCGCGGCCATAGGTTTGCACAAACACAGGGTACACGCTAATGATTATCGCCGCCATATACGCCGCCGCAAAAATAATGGTTTCCGCACTGATAGGTAACGGCATCATCAGTTCTTTCCAAGCGTTTTCCTTTTTGGCGGCATCTAACATTAGATACATAAACTGTGTAACGCCCATAAAAAGCCATATTGGTAAAATAAGCTTTACCGTGCCGCGCAAATTCCACGCCGCAAGCCTATAGATATTTTTCATAAAAAAATCCCTCCAAATCTGTATTATGCCATTAGTACGCTATTTGTAAAAAAATAAGCCGTTAAACCTAGTCCTCGCCCCAAATCTCGCTGATAAGGCCTATCACCTTTTTATAAGAAAGGTTGTTTTGCCGCGCCTCGTGTACAAAGCTTTCTACAGCACCACGGCAAAGCTCGTCTTCTATGCGCGCTTTAATGGCGTCGTCTACATACAGGGTGCTTGCGGTGTTGCCGCCTGTGCGCACATAGCCCTCGTCTTCCATTAGCTTATACGCTTTTTGCGCTGTGTTGGGGTTAATGCTTGTAATTGCCGCAAGCTCGCGTCTACTGGGCAGGATATCACCGCTGTTTGCAGTGCCAAGCATAATTTGCCGCTTTACATGCATTGCAATTTGCTCGTACACGGCGTCGCGCTTATTAAACTCCAAGCCGCTGAAGCTCACCATTTACTTCACCCTCTTTCTTTTATAAGTGTATTATAGCACTAGTACACTTTAAACGCAATAGGCAATTTAAAATTATTTTCCCATGGGCATACTAAAGCTTTTATTTCCATATTAATATAGCAAAGACGAGGGCGGAGCAGGACAATCAAAAGTAAAATTGCTATATCGCAACTTGACTTATTATTGTCTTTGTATACAACCTTTTGTCAATTTGCATACAGCAAAGACGAGGGCTTGAATAGGACAATCAAAAGTAAAATTGCTGTAGTATACACGGCTATAAAAGAGGTGTGCAAAGGTGAAACAGCAAAGCTATATTAAAAACGCGGCTATACTTACCGCAACAGGGCTTTTTTTGCGTGGCGCAGGCATGCTGTTTCGCATTTATATAGCAGGGCGCATAGGTGCCGAGGGCATGGGGCTGTATCAGCTTGTGCTGACGGTATATAATTTAGCCGTTACAATATCTACAGCAGGGCTTACCGTTTGCGCCACACGGATAGCCACAGATGCCTTTGCAAAAAACAGTGGTACGCAATCCGCCATGGCAAGGGTAATCCGCCTTGGCATAGTGCTTGGTAGCTTTTGTGCATTGGCTTTGTTTTTATCTGCCGAAATAGTGTCGCAGCACAGTATTCGGGATATGCGCGCAGTATTGGCTCTAAAGGTGCTTGCGCCAAGCCTGCCTTTTATGGCGATATCGGCGTGCTTACGCGGATATTTTATATCTCGCCGCAGTGTTGTGCCAAACGCAAAGGCGCAGATTTTCGAGCAATTTGTGCGCATTGCCTTTGTGGCGGTGCTTATCGACATTGCTGTACCTATTGGCATAAGCACCGCCTGTGCCGCCGTTACCGCCGGAAACACCGTAAGCGAAATTTGCTCTTGGGTATATATGTGGCACTCCTATAGGAAAGATTGCAAGGGCGAGGGTTGCATTGTAAATAAGGGCGAAGGCTTTATCGGCAGCAAAAGCGTGGGCGACATTGTCAGCAAGGGTGAGGGCGGTATTGGTAGCAATGGTGGCATATCAATTGCGCATATTTTGGCGCCAATTGCCGCTAACCAATATGTGTCCGCTTTTTTGCGCACCTTTGAAAATATTATTATCCCCTCTTGCCTTACCGCCTTTACCCATAGCAGAGAAACCTCGCTTGCGCAATTTGGTGCTTTAAAGGGCATGGCGATGCCTGTAATATTCTTTCCGTTTTCGTTTTTGCTTACCCTGTCCACATTACTTCTGCCTGAAATAACAGACGCCTTTATCCGAAAGCAAAATAAAGCAATGGAGCATCTTATCAGCCGAGTAATGCTGATTACCTGTGTGCTGTCTGTGGCAATGGGCGGCGTTTTTGCCATGTTTGCAAAGGAAATAGGGTTTTTGCTTTACAAAAGCGAGGAAATAGGCTTTTACATTGCGGTTCTTGGGCCACTTGCGCCATTTATGTATATAGAAAGCATGGTAGACAGCATTTTAAAAGGCATGGACGAACAGCTTTCCACCTTTAAATACAGCATGTTCGACTGCATTTCGCGCATTATTTTAATATATATTTTAGTGCCGCGCTTCGGCATGGCAGGGTTTCTTTTCGTGATGATATACAGCAATCTTTTAACGGGCATTTTAAATATTCGCCGCCTATTCTGCGTTACAAAAATACGGTTTAATTGGCTTGCATGGGTGATAAAGCCGATATTATCAATTGCCCTTTCTGTTGCCGCAATCCACTTTGTGCTAATGCCTTTGCTCATGCTTTTTCTTCCGCTATGGGGCTATGCGGTGGCTGGGGCAATTAGCTTGCTTTGCCTGTTTTTTGTTTTGCTTTGGCTAATGGGCGGCTTTAGCATTAAAGACCTTTTGCCTAAAAAGGCAAAACTACCGCTATAAAAAACAAAGCGACGCAAGGCGCATCAAACGCACTGCATCGCTTATTTTTTATGTGCATGTAAGCCGCAAAATTGCAACCGATACTACCTTTTTATTTCTAAATCTGACACACGGTTATCGTACATTTTTAAAAGCTCGCTAAGGCTTGCATATTCGTTAAGGCGGCTACCGTTTTGCAGCATATCTATTGTCATTAATAAATATGCGCAGTCCGAGCCGTGAAATGCGTCTATAAAATAATCGTCCGTCATGCCGAGAGCGTAGGGGTTTGTGTAATTATAAAATTCAAAGCCCTCGCTTTCCAGCATGGGGCGCACGGCGGCATCTATTTTATCTATATAGTCTATATCTGTGCGGCTGTTTAAAATGTCCATTGCCGCGTTTGCATAAGGCGGTGTGAAGGCAATTAAATGGATATTATTCGCCTTGCAAAACCCGATTATCTCCCTCAGCTTATCTATAGACACCGAATAAAGGTCGTTTCCGCCCGAAAATCTGCCGCTGCCATTTGCAATATCCGTTAAAAATGGCTGTATGCGTTCTTTGGTGCTTTGGGCAGAATTGTATTCTCTTTGATAGGTATAAGAGCCGTCCTGCTCGTAACCATTGCCGTTTACTTTTGCGTTTACACCAATGCGCCAAGGCGGCAGCAAAAGCTGACAAACCTTGAATTTGCCTTTTTTATAATCCGTTTCAAGGCTTTCGTATAAAAGATTAAAGGTTTTATAATCGTATGGGTTTAAAAACTCCGCTTTGTTTGCATAGTGATTGGCGGCGGTATAGGTTTCGTTAAAAAAGCTTGCGTCAAGCCCTAAAATAACAACCTTTGGCAGTGCGCTTTGCTCTATAGCTTGCAGTGCATCAAGGCACGCAGGTAGAGATGCGGCAATAGAGCCGCCATTATAAAAATTGGTTTTGTCGGTAAAAAAACAATCATTAAACTGCAAAACGCGCGAATTGCCTATCGTAATAATATCCGCCTTGCGCTTATTGATAAGCTTTAGCTTATAGTGGGCGGTGTTGTTGGTATATGCCATGCCATAGATGAACTTATCCCCGAAAACAGGCTGTATTGCCGCCACTAAATCGGCATGGAGCAATTCTCCGCAAAGCAAGATCGGCGAAAATAAAACGAGTAATAATAGCGGAAACATCATTAACTTTAACAGGTTTTTTCTTTTTTTCAAGGCAATATCTCCTTAAAACTGAAAATAGACGAATTGCGAGGGCGCGGCAAGTGGGCCGTAATATCCATATGCCAATACAAGAAACAAGCCGCCTATATACAAAGCCCACCTTATAGGCAGCGCAAGCTTATTTATATATGCCATGCCAAAGCCGCAGTGCTGTAAAAGAGAGCAAATAAACAAAACCGCAATGCCTATAATTATTATACCGATATCACGCTCGTTTAAGCCAAGCGCCGATAAATCCCACGCTGTAGCGCTATAGCCTGAGGGGGCGAAAATACTTTTAATAATATTACCTATTTCGCTAAAGCTGTTTGCCCTAAAAAATATCCACGCAAAATCCACTAAAACAAAGGTGCAAACCGCCTTAAATATCCTTACGGGCAAAAACGTTTGCGAGATATGTAGCATTTGATACCCTTTGTCGCGATAAGGCTTTGTAATGTTGCCTACTACCTGATATGCGCCGTGTAGTAAGCCCCACGCCACAAAATGAAATGCCGCGCCATGCCAAAGCCCACTTACGGCAAATATTATCATTAAATTAATATTGGTGCGCCAAAAGCCCTTGCGAGAGCCGCCAAGGGGTATGAACAGATAATCTTTAAACCATGTAGATAAGGATATATGCCAATTGCGCCAGAAATCTTTTATAGACAGCGAAAAATACGGCGTATTGAAATTGCGCATAAGCCCTATGCCCATGCATCTTGCGGCGCCCAGTGCAATGTTGGAATATCCCGCAAAATCGCAATATATCTGCACTGCAAACAGCACGGTTGCCACAAGCACAGGCGCGCCTTTATATTCCGCGCTGTTATTGTAGACGGTGTTCACCAATACGGCAATCCTGTCTGCCAAAACAAGCTTTTGGAAAAAGCCGTATACCATTATTTTCAGCCCATTTGTAAAATCGCAGTAGCTAAAGCCCTTTAGATTATCAAGCTGGGGCAATAAATTCTCCGACCGCTCTATCGGCCCTGCTACAAGCTGTGGGAAAAAGCTTACAAACAGCGCATAGTTTGCAAACCTGCGCTCTGCCTTAATGTCGCCGCGGTAAACGTCTATAATATAGCTGATGCTTTGGAATGTGTAAAAGGATATGCCCACGGGCAAAAGCAGGTTTAGCCCAATATTTACATTTGCGCCGAAAATACTGAATATTTTTGATAGCATGGAAAAGAAAAAGTTGAAATATTTAAACAGGAATAATACCCCAAGGGCAACCGTAATCACTGCAGCTGTAACTAGCTTTTTATACCGTGTCTTTTTTTCATTTTCAAGGCTGCCCTCGTTAATCTTTGAAATTGCTATAGAGCCAAAATACGTTATTATCGTGGCAAAAAGTATAAGCACAAAATATTTGGCGTTCCAGCACATATAAAAATAATAGCTTGCCGCCAAAAGCCAATACTTGCGCAGCTTTTGTGGCAAAGCATAATAACCCAGCAAAACAATAGAAAAAAATATTAAAAATCCGACAGAATTAAACAGCATTTATAGCACTCCGTTTGATACAGCAGCATATCTTTTATTTGCAGTTGTAGCAGCTTGACTTATTACCGTCTTTGTATACAACCTTTTGTCAAGTTGCATACAGCAAAGACGAGGGTTTGAGTAGGACAATCATAAGTAAAATTGCTGTGCAACGTTTTGAGTATATCAGAATAATGGCAAAAAGTAAAGCGATGCAAAGCGGGTAATACCGCTTTGCATCGCCTATTTACAGCAATATCTATATGGCTATTTGCCGCCGCAATTGCCGCAGCTACTGCAATCTCCACAGCAGCCCTTGCCGCTTGCCTTGCGTGTGTGCATTTTGTATATTGCAAGGCACACAAGCGCACCCACAGCAATAAGCAAAGCTATATCTAATATACTCATGTTAAGTCCTTTCATATTCGGCGCATAAATTTGCAATGTGTTTATTGACGTTTCAATATTAAGCCTATGCTTTTATTTATACAAAGCCTAAAAGCATGCCCACGCTATGCACTGCAAACGCCACTAGCCACGCCAATCCGCTTTGGAAAAGCACTATTACAATCGCCATAACTCCGCTATGCATCTCGCGCTTTATCGCCGCTATCGCCGCAACGCAAGGTGTGTATAAAAGCGTAAATACTAAAAAGCACAAGGCGGAAAGCGGTGTAAATATAGTGCCAAGTGCGGCGTTTAGGTTTTCAACACCTGTGCCCATAAGCACTGATAATGTACTTACCACCGCCTCTTTTGCAGAAAGCCCCGTTATCAGCGCAGTAGATGCGCGCCAATCTGTAAAGCCAAGAGGCGCAAACAGCGGAGATATTAAGCGGCCAAGCCCTGCCAACATGCTGTCGGCGCTTGTGGCGGCAAGGTTAAAGCGCATATCAAAGCTTTGCAAAAACCATATTATTAAAGACACCACAAATATAATGGTAAATGCACGTGTAAGGAAGTCCTTTGCCTTGTCCCACATCAGTAAAAATACACTGCGTGGCGAGGGCATGCGATAGTTGGGCAGCTCCATTACAAAGGGCACAGGTTTACCGCGAAACAATGTGCTTTTTAATACAAGCCCCGACAAAATGCCCATAAGCATGCCAAAAATATAAAGACAGCTCATTACCAGCGCGCCATGCTTTGGGAAAAACGCCGCTGTAAACACCGCATAAATAGGCAGCTTTGCAGAACAGCTCATAAAAGGCGTCAGCAATATGGTCATTTTGCGGTCGCGCTCGCTTGCCAATGTGCGTGTTGCCATTATGGCAGGCACACTGCACCCAAAGCCTATTAGCATCGGCACAAAGCTGCGCCCCGACAGGCCTATTTTGCGAAGAAGCTTATCCATTACAAATGCCACACGCGCCATATAGCCCGAATCTTCAAGCAAAGATAAAAAGAAAAACAATACCATTATAATGGGCAAAAAGCTAAGCACACTGCCAACGCCTGCAAAAGCACCGTCTACTATTAAGCTGTGTACCACAGGGTTTATGCCGTATGCGGTAAGGGCAGTGGACACAAAGCCCGTAAGTGCATCTATGCCCATGGACAATAAATCGCTGAGTGCTTTGCCTATCACGCCAAAGGTAAGCCAAAATATCAGTACCATAATGCCTAAAAACATGGGCATTGCCAGATATTTATGCGTGAGTATTTTATCTATGGCAATGCTGCGTGTATGCTCGCGGCCTACGCCATTTTTTACCACGGTATCGGCGCAAAGCTTTTCTATAAAGCTGTAACGCATATCGGCAAGTGCCGCCTCGCGGTCTGTGCCAAGCTCCGTTTCCATCTCTCGCACTGTATGCCCTAAAAGCTCTTGCTCGTTTTCATTAAGGCGCAGCTCTTTCAGCATGGGTTCGTCGCCCTCCACAAGCTTGGTTGCGGCAAAGCGTGTTGGTATGCCACTGGCATCGGCATGGTCTTCTATCAGATGCGCTATAGCATGTATGCAGCGATGCACAGCACCTGTGCAAAAGTCTTGCCTTGTGGGGGTAACTCGCTTTTCGGCTGTACGGATAGCCGTTTCGATTAATTCTTCTATGCCCTCATTTTTTGCCGCCGAAATAGGCACTACAGGCACGCCAAGCTCTGCTTGAAGCTTTTGGATATTTATTGTGTTGCCGTTTGCGCGCATCTCGTCCATCATGTTAAGGGCTAAAACCATGGGTATATCAAGCTCTATAAGCTGCATGGATAAGTATAAATTGCGCTCTATATTAGTGGCATCAACAATGTTAATAATGCCGTTTGGCTTTTCGCCAATTAAAAAATCTCGTGTTACTATTTCTTCGCCAGTATATGGTGACAAGGAATATATGCCGGGCAAATCCACCACATGTGCGTTTTCGCTGCCGCGTATCACGCCTTCTTTTTTGTCTACGGTAACTCCCGGGAAATTGCCTACGTGTTGGTTAGAGCCTGTAAGCTGGTTAAACAGCGTTGTTTTGCCGCAGTTTTGGTTGCCTGCCAGTGCAAAAATCATAGCTTGTCCTCCCCATCTTCAGCATTGTCCACTGTTATATTTCTGGCATCTTCCAAACGCAATGTAAGCTCATATCCGCGCAGATGCAGCTCTATCGGGTCGCCCATTGGCGCAATTTTGCGCACCATAATGTCTGTTTTCGGCGTAAGCCCCATATCCAATAAGCGTCTGCGCAAAACGCCTTCGCCGCCCACAGATATTATTTTACTTTTTTGCCCCAAAGGTAATAAATCAAGTGTCATGTTATGCCGCCTTTCCATAGCGAGTTAGTATCAACTAACTCGCTGCCATAAACAGAATATCATTACCGGACAAAATTGTCAATAGTCATTATCAAAAAAAATGCAGCCACCCTGTGAATTGCGCTGTAAAAATTTGTATAAAAACTAATCCGAAGCTAAAATAATATATAATCTTACGGAATAAAAGCATAAAACTGCGCTTGTTTTACAAGACAAAATAATAATAGTGTATCTTTTTCATAATAAACACCTTGCTTTATGTCATCTTTGTGGGCATAATACAGAAATTTGATTATTTTGCATTTTTATGTCGGAAACATAGCAATAATATGATACAATGAAGTTAATATATTGGAAGAGGAAGTGCGTTTTGATAATGTCACAAGGAACCAGTGCGAAGGACTTTTTCAGGCAAGAGGAAAGCGTAGCGGAGCTTGGTGTTATTGCGGCTCCCGGAGCAGGCGAACTTGCAGCCAAAATAGACGCGCATTTAGTGCGTTGGGCTACCGAAACAGGCTGTGAACGGCCTACTTTTATTATCGAAAGCGAATGTCCGCGATTTTCCTCCGGCGACGGCAAGGGGCTTATCCGTTCAACTGTACGTGGAGACGATTTGTATATTGTTGTAGACGTAGGCAATTACAACGAGGGATATAAAATTTTCGGCCACGACAACCACATGTCACCGGACGACCATTTTCAGAATTTGAAGCGTCTTATTCAAGCCGCCAGCGGCAAGGCACACCGCATTAACATTATTATGCCTATGTTGTACGGCAGCCGCCAGCACCGCCGCAGCTACCGCGAAAGCCTAGACTGCGCTGTTGCCTTGCAGGAATTGCAAGCAATGGGTGTATCAAACATCGTCACCTTCGACGCCCACGATCCACGCATGCAGAACGCAGTGCCATTAATGGGCTTTGATAACGTAATGCCCACATATCAAGTGCTTAAAACCATGATGTACGCGCTGCCTGATTTGCAGTTTGATCCACAGCATTTCATGGTGGTAAGCCCGGACGAAGGCGCAATGGACCGCAACATGTACTACGCGAGCGTGCTTGGTGTAAACCTGGGCATGTACTATAAGCGCAGAGATTATAGCCGCATAGTAAACGGGCGCAACCCCATTGTTGCGCATGAATACTTGGGCGAAAGCGTAGAGGGCAAGGATATATTCATTGCAGACGACATTATATCCTCAGGCGAATCAATGCTTGATATTGCTATAGATTTACGTGAAAAAGGCGCGCGCCGCATCTTTGCAAACGCCACCTACGCCATATTTACAAATGGCCTTGGTGAATTTGACAAGGCATACGAAGACGGCATTATATCCGGTGTGTTTGGCACAAACCTTACCTATCGCACCCCTGAGCTGCTTTCTCGCGAGTGGTTCCACGAGGTAGATGTATCTAAATATATCGCGTACTTTATAGCCGCGCTAAACCACGATATGTCAGTGTCCAACATCATCGATCCGCACGAAAAAATTAAATATCTTATAGAAAATCATCACAATTAGTGGCATTTATTCGGAATATTTGTTTCACTAACAAAAGCATACGCCCACGGTTTCAAAGCCGTGGGCGTATGCTTTTATTGTATTTATCTTGTTGCAGTCGCTCTGCATTAAAGCGAAATAAATAACCCTTTCCTTCTCTATAACACCACCCTTGCGCGCCGTCGCGATAGCGCGCGCAACAATCAGTGATTAACGGTAAATAGCATTATGGAT
>JAVWZM010000034.1:0-22343 GCA_036661035.1 Oscillospiraceae bacterium | reverse complement strand
CAAAAATCTAGCGGGCGGAGCAGAGCCACCGCCCCTACGGAGGGTGCGAAACACAGGCAAACTGCAAAAACCTAGCGGGCGGAGCAGAGCCACCGCCCCTACAGAGGGTGTGGAACGCAGTTCGGCTGTAAAATGCAATTACATTGCAAACTCCAACGGGCGGAGGTATTGACTGTTGCTCTTTCTGTGCTTTGCGCACGGATAATACTATATATATAGTATGCTTTCTTGCTCGCTAAGCTCCTGCATTGTGCCTTGCAGCTTAGCGGCGGCGCGATATTCGGCACAGGTTTGCCCAGTGTGCTTTTTAAACACCTTGCAAAGATAATTTGCCCCCGAAAAGCCGCATAGGGTGGCTATCAATTCAAGGGGATAATTGCGTGTGCAAAGTAGCTTTTTTGCCTCGTTTACGCGCACTGCCGTCAAATATTGCCCCGGCGGCACGCCCATTTCGCGAGAAAACACCCTCACCAAATGGCTTTTGCTAACGGCAAGCTGCAAAGAAAGCTCCTCAACGCCATATAGCCCTGCAAAGTTTTTGCGCATGGCGGATATGGCGTTTGCCACAAGGGGCTGTATAGACGCCTGTGCCTCGTCTGCGCTTTGCAACTCGCACAAAAGCTCGTAGCCTGTGCGCGCGGCTTGTGTTTTAGACAGTAAAACGTCGGTAAGCGCCGCCAATAGCTGAGGCGCAAGGGGGCAAACACCGCTGTTAGACAAAAGCAGCTCCCCCACATTTTGCGCCCCTTGCAAAGGGGCACTGCCGCCAAGCCCTGCCATAATCAAATGGCAATCCCCTTGGGGCAAGGCGGAAACGCCGCCGCTTGCCAGCACTAAAGCACCTGCCTTT
Source organism: Oscillospiraceae bacterium (assembly GCA_036661035.1). Lineage (GTDB taxonomy): Bacteria > Bacillota > Clostridia > Oscillospirales > Ruminococcaceae > JAGPHI01. The sequence continues at coordinate 21,493 of JAVWZM010000034.1, read as the reverse complement.
GCGCGCACAGAGGATTTACCGTTTGTAACCCTAGCCTCGCCTCTTGAAATCAGCACCACGCAAAGGGCTGCTTCATGGGCGGCTATGGCGAAATCTCCGTCATATTCTTCGCAAAATACGCACTCGCATACAGTTATCGGATTAAATATCAATAAAATACACCACACATCAATATTTTGCTATTTTAATAGTTATAATAGTCTGTTATTATTATAGATAAGAAATACAGCCGCGTCAAGCGGCGTAAATAAATATTTTTATGGAGGATTTAACTTATGGCAAGCATTAGCTTAAAAAACATTTACAAAATCTATCCGGGCAACGTAACCGCTGTTTCCGATTTCAACCTTGAAATTGAGGACAAAGAGTTCGTTATCCTTGTTGGCCCTTCGGGCTGCGGCAAATCCACAACACTTCGCATGATTGCAGGCCTTGAAGAAATTTCTAAGGGCGAGCTTTACATTGGCGACCGCCTTGTAAACGACGTACCCCCGAAAGACCGCGACATTGCAATGGTGTTCCAGAACTATGCTTTGTACCCTCATATGACAGTTTACAAAAACATGGCTTTCGGCCTAGAGCTGCGCAAAACACCGAAAGACGAAATAGACAAGCGCGTTCGCGAGGCTGCCCGCGTTCTTGATATCGAGCATTTGCTAGACCGTAAGCCGAAGGCTCTTTCCGGCGGCCAGCGTCAGCGTGTTGCCTTAGGGCGCGCCATGGTTCGTAACCCGGCAGTTTTCCTTCTTGATGAGCCTCTTTCCAACTTGGACGCTAAATTGCGTACAGCCATGCGTACAGAAATCATCAAATTGCACCAGAAATTGGGCACAACCTTCGTATATGTAACACATGACCAAACCGAGGCCATGACAATGGGCGACCGCATCGTTGTTATGAAAGACGGTTTCATTCAGCAGGTTGATACACCGCAAAACCTGTACGATTATCCTTGCAATATGTTCGTTGCAAGCTTTATCGGTAGCCCTCAAATGAACCTTGTTGACGCTACTCTTATTAAAGACGGCGCAAACTACGCTATCGACCTTGGCGGCGACAAGCTACAAATCGATTCCGCTAAAATCACACCGGAAATCGAAGCTTATGTTGGTAAAGCAGTTAAAGCCGGTATTCGTCCGGAAGACATTAAAGACGACGACGAGTTCCTTGCCACACATGCTTCCTCCACACTTACCACAAATGTTGAAGTTTCCGAGCTTATGGGCTCTGAAGTTTATCTGTACCTAATGTACAAGGGCAACCGCTTTACAGCGCGTGTAAATCCGGGTACCACCGCTAAAGCAGGCAATGATATCAAAATTGCTATCAACACCTCTAAAATCCATCTGTTCGACGCAGAAACAGAAAAAGCAATCCTTAACTAATTCATTTTGCGTTGCCCCTGTGTGTTTTGCACACAGGGGCAATTTTTTGTGATGCAATCATCTTTTATATGCGCTTTACCCTAACATTTTACAAAGAGCCTTTTTTGCGGAAATACTGTATTCTTAAAGATTTTTATGATATAATAACCGCAAAGCAGTCATTATATCAGCTCGCGGCGCGATTACGTATGCCGTTTACTCGCCGCTAAAGCGGCAACCGAAAACATAGCGAATTATACCACAAAAATAAATTTTTGTGGTATAATAACCTCAAGCGGTTATTATACTTGCTAGTGACGAGATTACAAAGCAACTGTTTTGTACCTGCTTTGTAGGGGCGTGGCTCTGCTCCGCCCGTGGGCTATCATATAGCTTGCTGCGTCGACTGCATATGCCGTACCCTTGCCGCTAAAGCAAGAGCCATAAACATGGCGAATTATACCAATAAATATCGCAAGCAAACCGAACATAGCATTAAAAATTCAATTGTTAAGGAGAATTGTTATGAGATTTTTTATTGACACTGCAAATGTTGAGGACATAAAAAAAGCCGCGCGCATGGGAGTAATCTGCGGAGTAACCACAAACCCCAGCTTAATTGCCAAAGAAGGCCGCAACCAAGCTGAGGTTATAGCAGAGATAGCGTCCATTGTTGACGGGCCAATAAGTGGCGAAGTAAAAGCTACCACTGTTGATGCTGAGAGTATGATTGCCGAGGGGCGCGAAATTGCAAAAATTCATCCTAACATGGTTGTTAAAATCCCTATGACCTGTGAGGGCCTTGCAGCAACAAAGGTGCTTACTTCCGAAGGCATTAAGACGAATGTAACTTTAATCTTCAGTGCCGCGCAAGCCTTGCTTGCCGCGCGCGCAGGTGCAACATATGTTTCTCCGTTTCTTGGCCGTCTTGATGATATTTCAATGCCCGGTGTTGATCTTATTCGTACTATTGCCGAAATTTTTGCTATTCATGATGACATTAATACAAAAATTATCGCCGCATCTGTTCGCAACCCAATACATGTGATTGACTGCGCTCTTGCAGGTGCCGATATTGCCACTGTGCCATATAAAGTATTAGAGCAAATGACGCAGCATCCATTAACAGATTCCGGCATTGCTAAATTTCAGGCGGATTATAAAAAGGCTTTTGCGGAATAACGCTTTAATATAGCCAAACAATTATTAATATAAAATGCAAATTAAATCTTTTAAGTTAAATTTTAAATTTTGCAAAATTTATTAGCACACATAAGCGGCATACAATGCATTAAACAGTATTACGTACTGAATAATGGTTGTATGCCGCTTTTTTACATTGCTGTTTAATATTCTGCATTTGTCTATATAACTGCTAATATATACTGCGTAATTAATGTATTTTACGCTTTTTTTCTTTAAGCAAAATACCCACCGTTCCGCCTATTGCGCCTGCGGTGCAAAATGCTACTAGCTTTAACGTTGCAAGGCTTGTAAATTCTGAATTTCCTCTTACCAATGCCAATATCCATAATATTATAAACAAAATTATACCAAGCAAAAAGCCAAAGAGCATTCCCCTCTCCTCGTGTATATATGCCAGCAATATTGCGGAGATAAATATTGCAATACAAGCGCTTACAGTAGCAAGCGTCACAGACATAAAAAGCGGAATATCCACCTTGCACAATAGCTCTGCACATAAGCTTAAAATCAAAGCACTAATGCAAACAGCGATTATCACAGCTATTGTTATATGTATTGCTGCGCTTTTAAGCTTGTTCTTTTGCCCATTATTACTAAGCTTTTTCATTAAAACACCCCCACGTATACCAATTAGTATGCGTGGGGGTGTTTATTAAGAACAGATTATTTAGTTTCGGTGCTTGCAGGTGTTGCTGCCGGAGTTTCAATATTAAGCTTTTCAACATCTTGAATAGCCCATCTTTTAAAGCGCATTTTAACACGGTCTGTGCCTGTTTCAAGAACGAAAACGTCCTCTTTAATGCTTGCTACACGGCCAACAATGCCACCTATTGTGGTAACGCCGTCGCCCACTTCGATAGCATTACGCATCTCTGTGGCGGCCTTTTCTTTCTTTTTCTGTGGACGAATCATGATGAAATACATTAATACAAATACGAGCAGTAGCGGCGACATTTGCAAAAGCATTGTACCGATACCAACACCTTCTGTTGGTGCTGCGGCTAAAAACATAAAATTCATTATTTTGAAAACCTCCTAAAATAGTTGACTATATTAGTATATCGAATAACGCCGTAAGATGCAAGCTATTTTTGCATCAAAAGACGTTATTTACCGTAATTAACATTTTGTTAAATTCTTGTATCCAGCAAATCAATATATTTGGCGTAAAATTCGTCAAAAGTATCGTTATCCATGGCGTCACGTATTTTTTGCATCAATTCATTATAAAAATGCAAATTGTGTATTACGGCAAGACGCATACCGAGTATTTCATCTGCTTTAATTAAATGGCGTATATATGCGCGCGAAAAGCTGCGGCAACATTCGCAATCGCAGGTACTGTCTATAGGGCTTTCGTCAAGCTCGTATTTGGCATTTTTGATATTGATTATCCCCTGCCATGTGTTTAAATGGCCATGGCGTGCATTTCGGCTTGGCATAACGCAGTCGAAAAGGTCTACACCGCACCGCACAGCTTCAAGAATGTTTCCGGGCGTGCCAACGCCCATTAGATAACGGATTTTGTCCTTTGGCATATGTTCTTCCACTATAGAAATTACACGGTACATTTCTTCCTTTGGCTCGCCTACCGCAAGGCCTCCTATTGCGTATCCGTCTAAATCCAATTCCGCTATTTGCTTCATATGCTCTACTCGCAAATCGTCGTAACAACAGCCTTGATTAATACCAAACAGCAATTGGTCTTTATTAATAGCAATGCCCTCGGCTTTAAGACGTGTCATTTCTGCTTTGCAGCGTTTAAGCCATCTTGTAGTGCGCTCGCAGGAACGCTTGGCGTAATCGTGTTCAGAGGGGTTTTCCATACATTCGTCAAACGCCATAGCAATGGTAGAGCCAAGGTTTGCCTGTATCTGCATACTTTCCTCAGGCCCCATAAAAATGCGATGTCCGTCTAAATGCGAATTAAAGGTAACGCCTTCTTCTGTAATCTTGCGAAGCTTGGATAAGCTAAACACTTGAAATCCGCCGCTGTCGGTAAGAATAGGCCCTTCCCAGCGCGTAAATTTATGCAAGCCGCCAAAATGTGCAATATTTTTATCGCCCGGTCGCAAATGCAAATGATATGTGTTGCACAGCATAACTTGGCATGCATTTTCCTTTAAATCGTATGCCGACAGCCCACCCTTTATCGCGCCTGCTGTAGCCACGTTCATAAACGCCGGTGTATTGATATCTCCGTGAACTGTGCTAAAGCTACCACGCCTTGCAGTACCTTTTTGTTTGAGCAATTTGTACATTATGTTCCCCTTAAAATTATAATATCAGCATAGCATCGCCAAAGCTGAAAAAGCGATATTTGTCATCAACTGCCTTTTTATATGCAGCCATTGTTTTTTCGTAGCCATAAAATGCACTTACAAGCATTATCAATGTGCTTTCAGGCAAATGAAAATTGGTAATAAGCCCGTCTATTGTGTTAAAGGTATAACCCGGATAGATGAAAATATCCGTGTCGCCGCTGCAAGCACGTATTTCGCCGTACTTTGCACCAACCGCCTCTAATGTGCGGCAGCTTGTGGTGCCTACGGCAATTACTCTGCCGCCATTTTCTTTGGTGCGGCGTATCAGCTCGGCTGTTTCTTCGTCTATACTGTACCACTCGCTATGCATTTTATGGTCAAGCACATCATCTTCCTTTACAGGGCGAAAGGTGCCAAGGCCTACGTGCAAGGTTAATTGCGCTATGGTGATGCCTTTGTCGGCAAGGTGTGCGAATAAGCTTTCTGTAAAGTGTAAGCCCGCTGTCGGTGCTGCGGCACTGCCTATTTCTTTGGCGTATACTGTTTGATATTGTGATTGATCTACTAGCTGTGTTTGAATATATGGTGGAAGCGGCATATTGCCAAACTCGTCCAGCTTTTCATAAAGAGTGTGGGTATTATAATGAAATTCCACCTCTTTATTTCCGTCCTCTGCCGTGGAAAGTATTACAGCGTCAAGGCTGCCGTCGCCAAACACTATTTTGCTGCCCTCGTGCAAACGCTTACCGGGCTTTGCTAGACATTCCCACATATCGCCTTTAATTTGCCTTAATAAAAGCAGCTCACATACGGCACCTGTAGGTTCTTTATGGCCTATTAAGCGTGCAGGCAAAACCTTGGAGTTATTCACTACCAATAAATCGCCTTTTTTTAGTAAATTTGGCAGGCTTGAAAAAATCTCGCTGCCTATTTCGCTATTATCGCGTGACAAACACATTAAACGTGCAGCATCTCGTGGTAAACATGGCTCTTGAGCTATCAATTCTTTGGGCAAATCGTAGTAAAATTCTTTTTTCAGCATATTTTGCCTTTCTTTCATTGACATTACCTTGCGGCAATGGTATATTATACAAAAATAGAATAAATCACAGAGGTGCGGTTTTAAATAGTATGCAATGCATTGGCTGCCAAGCCATTAATGTGCAATGCAAAAAGGTAAAATCGCCGAAGATGGTATTAGGCAGATATTGTCTGGTTCAAAAGCCGAAAGGTTTTGAACTGTCGTATAAGTATTTTATACGGTGCGCTGTGTTCATGCAGTATTTAATTATATTGCATTACATGCCGGTTTTCAAGCCGGTTATTTTATTTTTATGGCAAAGATACAAAAAACATCTTTAAATTGCATACTATTAGTGATTTAAAGCAGAAATGGAGCATATTTATGAAAAATTTTAATGTTGGCGTGATTGGTGCTACAGGTATGGTGGGGCAAAGATTTGTTTCCTTGCTTGAAAACCACCCTTGGTTTACTCTGGTTGCGGTGGCGGCATCTCCGCGCTCTGCCGGTAAAACCTATGAGGAAGCCGTTGGTAACCGCTGGGCGATGCCTACACCAATGCCGCAATGCGCAAAAAACATGATAGTAATGGACGCATCTGATATTAAAAATGTTGCCGCTAAGGTAGATTTTGTATTTTGCGCCGTAGATATGAAAAAAGACGAAATAAAAGCCCTTGAACAAGCATATGCTAAAGCAGAATGTCCCGTAATATCAAACAACAGTGCAAACCGTTTTACACCTGATGTGCCCATGATTGTGCCGGAAATAAATGCACAGCATGCTGATATTATCCCGTTTCAGCGCAAACGGCTTGGCACTAAGCGTGGGTTTATTGCAGTGAAATCCAATTGCTCTTTGCAAAGCTATGTGCCTGCGCTTCACCCACTAATGGCAGATTACGGCGTAAGCAAATGCCTTGTTTGCACATACCAAGCTATTTCGGGCGCAGGCAAAACCTTTGAAACTTGGCCTGAAATGCTAGACAACTGTATTCCATATATTGGCGGCGAGGAAGAAAAAAGCGAGCAAGAGCCACTAAAGCTTTGGGGCACAATAGAAAATGATAAAATTGTCCCTGCCACTTCCCCTGCTATTACTGCCCAGTGCCTACGCGTGGCATGCACAGACGGGCACATGGCGGCTGTATTTGTAAGCTTTGATAAAAAGCCTACAATAGAAGAAATTAAAGCAAAATGGGCTGAATTTAAGGGCGAAGCACAAGCTCTTGACTTACCGAGCGCACCAAAACAATTCTTGCATTATTTTGAAGAAGATAATCGTCCGCAAACAAAGCTTGATAGAAACCTTGAACACGGCATGGCTGTATCTATCGGACGCCTGCGCGAGGATACGCAGTACGATTACAAGTTTGTATGTTTATCCCACAATACTTTGCGTGGTGCTGCCGGCGGCGGCGTATTATTGGCAGAGCTATTGGCGGCAAAGGGATATCTTGATTAATTAGGGAGGCATTATAATTGAAAAACACTATTTTTACAGGTGCCGGCGTAGCCATTATTACGCCAATGCATAAAGACGGCTCTACAAATTACGAAATGTTGGCAAAACTAATTGAATTTCAAATAAATAACGGTACCGATGCCATTATAGCATGCGGCACTACAGGCGAAGCCTCTGCCATGAACGACAGCGAGCATTTAGCCGTGATAGAATTTGCTGTAAAAAAAGTAAATGGGCGTGTACCTGTAATTGCAGGCACAGGCTCTAACGACACTCGCCACGCTATAAACCTTTCCAAAGAAGCGGAAAAGCTTGGCGCAGACGCACTTTTGCACGTAACGCCATACTATAACAAAACAAGCCAAAGCGGGCTTATAAGGCATTTTAACGTTATAGCAGATGCAGTGAACATACCTATTATACTATATAATGTACCATCGCGCACAGGCATGACAATTGCGCCTGAAACTTATTTGGAGCTTTCGAGGCACAAAAACATTGTAGCGGCAAAGGAAGCAAGTGGAAATATTAGTGCGATAGCCAAAACAGTGGCACTTTGCGGTGACGCATTAGATATTTATTCGGGTAATGACGACCAAATTGTGCCGCTTTTATCCCTCGGAGCAAAAGGTGTCATCTCTGTGCTATCAAACATTATGCCAAGAGAAACCCATGATATTTGCAAGCTGTATTTAGACGGCAAAACCAAGGAAAGCCTTGCACTTCAGCTTAAACTATTCAGCCTAATTGAGGCGATTTTCTGCGACGTGAACCCAATACCCATTAAAGCCGCCGTTAGCATGATGGGATATGAAAGCGGCGAATGTAGAATGCCACTTGGATTATTAAGCGATGCGAATATTATAAGGCTGCAAAACGAAATGAAAAAAGCAGGATTATTACCTGCTAACGTATAATTTAATCTGTAAAGCTGTTTACCATTACAGATACATTGAACAGTAAAATAAATGAGGTGTTTTAATGCTGCGAATAATCATACAGGGTATTAATGGGCGCATGGGCAAAACCCTATGCCATTTAATAGGCGAAAGAGATGATTGCGCTGTAGTATGTGGCATAGACCAAAACTGCGAGGGCGAAAATATACCTGTTTTCCCTACTTTATCTATGGCAAATATTAAAGCTGATGTTTTGATAGATTTTTCCGTGCCGAGTGCAACGATATCCTCCCTGGCAATATGTACAGAGTGCTTATTGCCATGTGTTATTTGCACTACGGGTTTTACATCAGAACAGCAGAATATTATAAATACAGCCAGCAAAACTATACCAATTTTTCAAAGTGCAAATATGTCGCTTGGAGTAAATTTGCTTATTGAACTTGTGAAAAAAGCAAATGCTATTTTAGGTTTTGATTACGATATTGAAATTATAGAAAAACATCATAATAATAAAATAGATGCGCCAAGCGGCACAGCACTTATGCTTGCAAACGCTATAAATGAAGATAATAATAACGAATATAATTATGTATACGACCGCCATGCTGTGCGCGCAAAGCGTGATAAACGCGAAATAGGTATTCATAGCGTGCGTGGTGGCAATATTGTGGGCGAGCATGATGTAATATTTGCAGGGCAAAACGAAGTGATTACTTTATCTCACAGTGCCGCATCACGAGATGTTTTTGCAAGTGGTGCTGTAAGTGCTGCAATATTTCTTGCAAAACAAGCACCGGGGATATATAATATGGAGGCAATGATAAATAAGGCCACGTAAAGAATGGAGTTAAATTTGAAAAAGCATAGCATCGTTTTAATGTTTGCAATTTTAACATTACTATTTACAAGCTGCGCAGCTTTTAAGGCAGACGCTAAGATAAACAGTGCAGTAGAAACTATTTCGCCTAATTCTGCCGAGGTACAGCCTATGTCCGTACCTATTGTGGAAGACGAGCCTCGTGTAGTGCGCTTTTCTGCTACAGGCGACAACTTAATACACGATGGCATCTATTTACAAGCTGCGGAGCGTACCAATGGAAACGGATATGATTTTGTTCCTTTATACGCAAATGTAGCCGATTTTTACAAGCAGTTCGATGTAAACTGGATAAACCAAGAAACCTTGGTTACGGACGAGCTACCGCCTTCTAGCTATCCCACATTTTGTACCCCGACTGCGCTTGCAATCGCAGCACACAACATCGGTTTTAATGTGTTTGCTATGTCTAACAACCACAGCTATGATAAAGGTGCCCTTGGCATAGCGGCAACCCGCAGATTTTGGGAAACAATGCCCGATGACGTTGTTACAACAGGATTTTTTGAGGGCGATGCAGATTATGATAATATACCAATGCACGAAGTAAACGGTGTAAAAATAGCGTATCTCGCATACACACAGTATACTAATGGCATACCTACGCCAAAGGATGCCACGGCACATATAATATTAACAAGCGATGAAATGCTTATTGAACGCCAAGTGCGTTTAGCCCAAGAATTAGCCGATTTTGTTGTAGTTGGCGTACACTGGGGCAACGAAGGCTCCCATGCAGTTACTGAGGCGCAACGTGCGCTTGCACAAAAAATTGCAGATTTTGGCGCAGATGCAATAATCGGCACTCACCCTCATGTAATACAGCCGGTGGAATGGATAACAAGTGCAGACCAAAGGAAGATACCAATAGCTTATTCCCTTGGAAATTTTGTTTCCACACAATCGGCAGCACCTAATATGATAGGCCTTGTGCTGAATTTTGATATTACCGAGAATAAAAGCGGAAATTTTACCGCACAAAATGTAGCAGCAACTCCTACGGTAACGCATTATGATGCCCATTATAAAAATGTCAGAGAATATTTGTATAAAGATTACACCGATGAATTAGCGCAAAAACATGGTGTGAATGTTAATTATCCATCATTTAGTCGTGAATATATTTCCGGTTTACTTAAAGCCAATATTTCATCTGAATTTCTAAATTTGAATTAAAGGAGGCACACCACATGCAAGGCGTAAGCAAAATAAGCAGCGAACAAGATGTAATGCTAATATCCTTTACAGGTGTTAATATTAACACCTTTCCCCTATCCTCCGCTTTATCGGATTTTGCCGCTAGTGGAGTTGTAGTAGACATGATTTGTCAAAGCGCGCCACGCAAAGAAGAAATTGATTATAGCTTTACCACTTCGTATTCGTACTTTTCCACGGTGCTGAAAACAATAGCTAAATACAAAGCACCTGTGCCGCTGATAAGCAGCGGATATACCAAAATAAACCTTTACGGCGAAGATATGGTTACCACTTGCGGTGTTGCAGCAATGGCGTTAAAGGCGTTATCCGAAGTGCAAATTTCCATTTTTATGATAACCACCTCAGACCTTGATATATCTCTTTTAATACGTGAAGAAGATGAAGACACTGCCATAACCTCACTTAAAAAAGCTTTCTCGCTATAAACCATTTGCCCATACATGTGCGTGCTATCGCACATTCACGATTAAACTGTCGCGGCAGTTTTGATAAAAGTGCATGTTTGAAACATGCACTTTTTCTTTTGCTCTAATGTTTAGATGCACATATGATAAAACTTTTATGGAATTAAAATATTAAAACAATATTTATATTACTTTAAATTTGCATTTTATCCTTACACGATTTTCGGAATAAAGTGTGCCGGAGCTAATCATATCCTCGCATAAATTGTTGTCAAGCCCACGCATGTGCCATGTAAACGCAAACACATCATTTCCGACTCCAAAGGTTTGCCGAATTATTTCTGCACCATTTGCTTCTATATATCTGTTTATTATTTCAGCATCGTTATTTGCAGTGCTTTTATCAAAGAAAACGCCATTTGCGTTTGAAATTGCTTTTATATTTCCGCTTATAATTATATCCAAAAACGGTTGCTCGTTTTTTGTTTTAGCATCGTAAAAAATGTTAATATCATCAGCCTTAAAGCTGATTTTATCTTCTGTAATGCTCTGCATTTTAAGGCTGTTAAGCTTGTTATCCAGCAACAAAAGCAGTTTCATTGCGTTATCCTCTAATAATAAATTATTGCCATTTGGGTTCAATACTGCAAGCGACTTAATACCGCAATAATCTTCTTCACCTCCAAAACTGTATAATGGCAAATATCCGCTAAAGCCTTTTGCAGTACCGTTATTAAATTCGTAAAGTTTTTTAACATTTCCTATTTCCGTTTTGCCGTTTGCCAAACGCTCACCTTCCCGAACGATAACGCTCATGTTATCTCTGCAATTTTCAAGCTCATTTGCTGTAACGGGCGTAACAAATACTGCTAAATTAGGACGCTGAGCGTCTTCGCGAGAAAAGTAATCTATTATTTCTTTAGCCTTTATCTTTGCCGCATCTTCGCTTAAAAACAAAAGTTCATTTTGCGAAAAAAATGGTGTTCTGCTTTGCTTTTGCTCGGCATTATATACTGCGGAACCTATATTTTCGCCACTTCCGCAATAAATTTGTGCTGTTTCTTTTACAGAAGCAGTATCTGTTGTGGCATCACATGTGAAAGATACCAAAGCCGCCGTATATAAATCATTAGAATAATCTATATAAACAGCTTTTATAATGGCGCGCTCGCTAAGGCTTTTGGCACTGCTGCACGCGCACAAGAAAAGCGTTAAGGACAAAACAAATATTAACTTAAACTTTTTCTTCATATACACTCCTATTACAAAGAGAAAATGCAATTGTTGCCACGGCTAAAGTAGCAGTAAATATAGATGATACAGCGCTAATAATTTCTTGCGGAATATTGTACAATGTTAATGTAATCGCTGCCACAAAAACAACGCCAATTGCAATGCGCATATTTTCATTATCTGTAAACACTGCGCTTAAAGCAAAATAACCATTTATAAACGCCCAAAGCTTTACAAACGCCGATAATATCCATATGGCTATATGCACTGCATCTAAACGTTTAAAAACCGATATACCACCAAGACGCGCCAAGGTTTGGGCAGGCTGGCTTAATAGCACTGCCGAATTAGCAAATACAAGCTCGCTAAACACAGCAAATAAGATATAAACCACACTTATTGATGTTATAATTACCGTAAAGTTGTTTCGCTTGTCACTATAAGAACCGCTATATATAACGAAAAAAAGCAATATTTCAGGTGCAAAGCCAATGCTTTGCAAGAAATTATTTTTAATGTTTAGTATTGGCGTTTGCTTGTAAACTAAGTTTTCAAGGCGCATACCGTTGGCGTTAAATATAAATATTATTGCAAAGGATACAATCATAAGGCACAATACTATCGGTGCTGCCCTGCCCGTTGCATCAAAGCCTGCCTTACAGGCATAGGCAGATAACATTAGAACAAGAAATATAAACAGTAAATTCGGCGTGCTTTCCTCGCTGATAAACCTGTAAAACTGCTCTGTGCGCATTAATGTATTTGCCTGGGCAAAAAGAAACAGTAAACAAAACATTCCGGAAAAAATCTTTCCGTGTCGTTTGTCTTTTCGAAATATATTTTGTACATTACAAGCCCAAAGAGGTGAAAACAAAACAAGTGTAAGCAAACATAAAAGCACGATCGCAGGTACTGTGCTTTGCGCACTGAATGCTTTTTTCCCTGAATAAATAGGCCTTATAACAATGTCGGCAGCCATGGCAATAAATATAATTATATTTGCTTGATGCGGCGAAAGTTTAATTTTATTCATTTGTTTTCCTTTCAATGTTTTTTAGCTTTCTTACAGAAAAATTGTTTTTTCCAAGTGTGCGCCAGCTTACACGCAAAATGCCGTCATGCAAAAAGCCTTTGCTCATTGGCGTTATTGGCGCAGTGTATGGTATGCCAAAGCTATCCATTGCACATATATTTAATAGCATTAATGCAAATAGTATTATCACGCCTAATGGCCCAAACATTCCGCCAAGAAGAATGAATAATAAACGTAGCACCGTTATCGGCTCGTACATTGAAGGCACTACAAAGGTGCATATGGCAGTCATAGCGGCGATGATTACTATAGGCGTGCCCACTATGCCGGCGCTTACAGCAGCGTCCCCCACTATCAACGCGGCAACAAGGCTTACCGAATGGCCAATTGGCTTTGGCATGCGCAGACCTGCCTCGCGTACTATTTCCAGCAAAAACGTAATAAACAACGCCTCTAAAAACAGCGGCATAGGCGTTGCCAATTCAGACGCGGCAATTTTATATAAAAGCTGCTCCGGAAAAAGCTCAGGCGTAAAATTCGCTATAGAAACAAAAACACCCGGTAGCATAACCGATAAGAAAAAGGCAATATATTTCATTATGCGGATAAAAGACGCAAAATACGCCTTGGCAGAATAATCGTCCATGCTTTGGAAGTTTTCGCTGAAAAAATATGGCACAATCATGGCAAATGGCGTGCCGTTTGCCAATATCACAATTTTGCCCTCGCATATTTTGGCAGACGCAGTATCGGGGCGTTCTGTATATCCAACAGAAGAAAAAAACGAAAACTGTTTTTTATGCAAAAACGGTGCAAGATACCCTGTATCGAATAGGAAAGGCAGCTCTGCGTTTTTTATATTTTCCCTCACTTCGCAAAGCATTTTTTTAGATATTAATTTACAATCGTAGCATAGAGCAATATCTGTTTTTGTGTGCTTTCCCACTGTTAATATTTCTGTGCGAAATGTTGTGTTGCGCATCAAACGCCTCAGCATACTGATATTTACACGTATAAGTTCGCTAAACCCTTCTCGCGAGCCACGGATATTCCCTTCTCCGCTAGGCTCTTGCACTCCTCTAAACTGCATGCTCTGCGTTGATATCACAATGCCCGCATTTACGCCGTCCAGTAAAATTACACTTGTGCCTGCGGTTAAGCGCGTGCAAAGCTCTGCTTTTGTGTGTACAAGGGTTTTGTCTAAAGGTATGGCGGTATTGTTGAATATGAAATCAAATGCCTCATGAGAGGTTTTAGGCGTAATCTCAGGCTTAGACAAGGAATCCAGCATCATTATCCACAGACGCTCGATGCTGGATAAATTTTCAAACATACATATGCAGCCCTTAAACCCAAACAATGTAATATCTTTAGTGTAAAAATCCGCTGAACTTCCAAACATATCTTTTAGCATTGCTTTATTGTATATTATGCTTTCGCTTAAAACGTCTTTCAAATCATTTTCCCCTTTATTATAGCAATTTGACCTATTATTGTCCTTGTACACAACCTTTTGTCAAGTTGCATACAGCAAAGACGAGGCTTTTAGTAGGACAATAAAGAGTAAAATTGCTGTATTAATTATGCTCCTGTAAATCACATTGTTTTTAAAAAATTATATAAAGTATTCAATGCTTTTAAGTATAGTAAAAAACGATTGAATTTAATCATTACTGCCCATAATCAAAGTAGGAGGCAGATATGAATATTCTTATTTTCAGAACAGTGTTAATTTATTTATTAATAATAGGTGCTATGCGCTTAATGGGCAAAAAACAACTTGGAGAATTGCAGCCATCGGAGCTTGTTTCCACAATACTAATTTCAAACCTTGCGTCAATATCAATAGAATCTCCCGAATTACCGTTAATTGGCAGCATAATACCTGTATTTATGATTGTTGCCATGGAGATATTGGTTTCAGGGCTTTGTATGCGTTTTAAGCCTATATCACAGCTTGTATCAGGCTCGCCAAAAATAGTGATACGAAAAGGTGTGGCAGATACGGACATGTTACGAGAGTTGCGCTTTACGGCAGACGATTTACTGGAGGCTTTGCGCGCCAAAGATGTATTTGATATTTCCGACGTGGAGTTTGCCGTAGTAGAAACAAACGGAAGCATGAGCGTGTACAAAACCTTTGCCGCAACAAACGCAACAAATAAAGCATTGGGCATCATGCCAAGTACCGCCGAGGGGCCAAGCTTGCCGCTTATAATAAACGGCGATATAGTGAAAGATAACTGTAAATATTATTTTAAAACAGAAAAGTGGATAGCGTCTAAATGCAAGGCAAATGGCTGCCGCACTGACGAAGTGCTGTTGATGCTTTGTAATGCTGCAGACGACGTGCAAATAATAAAAAAGGAAAGCGGCAAATAGCCACTTTCCTTTAACGTGAGGTGAATTTAAAATGACGAGGACGTATGCCTCAATAGTAATAATTTTGCTGGTTTTAATATTGGATATTACAGGCAATTATCTTGTGGAAGATAGAATTAACGGCTTTGTGGCCGAGATGAACGCTGTACAAGCTTCCGCAAAAAACGGAGATTTTGAAAGCAGTGAGCAAAAAGCGCACTCGCTTGCCAAAAATTTTGAAAATAAAAAACATTTATTAGAGCTTTTTATTAAGCGCGATTATATAGCAAACCTCGATATCAATATTAATGGGCTTTACGCTTACGCAAACGAGGATACAGAAAAGGATTTATACAACGAGATAGATAAAGCCCGTGCGCAAATGCTTAGCATGCAGCATTTATTTTTCCGTATCGTTTGAGCGTTTATTTAAAAGCTCTTTAAGCTCGTCCATAAAAGTATTAATATCACTAAACTGCCTATATACAGACGCAAAGCGCACATATGCCACTTCGTCTATAATTTTAAGCTCGCGCATAGCAAGCTCGCCGATATACAGCGAAGATATTTCTCTGTCGTATGAGCTTAACAGGGTTTGTTCGATATTATCAACGGCATTTTCTAGCATTTTATATGTGACAGGGCGCTTTTCGCAGGCACGCATCATGCCGTTTAAAAGCTTTTGTCTGTCAAATGCCTCGCGAGATTTATCTTTTTTAATTACCATCAGCGGAAAGGTTTCTACAACCTCGTAGGTTGTAAAGCGCTTAGCACAGGTAAAACATTCCCTGCGTCTTCTGATACGTTCGCCGTCGTCTGCCGGACGTGAATCAATAACCTTGGATTCTACTTCGCCGCAATATGGACATTTCATATCGTTGTACCTTCCTCTTTTTCATAAGCTTGTTTTATATTATAAACAGCGTCTTTTAAATCCTCGGCTGTTTCAAACCCGTTTCTATAAAGCTCTAAAATAATATCCCCGTCAAAATTTTGGGCTTTTAACCCTGCGAAAAGTGTATTGAAATTATAAGAGCCTTTAAAAGGCACAATGCAATCATTGTCGTTTGAATAATCGCTGAGATGCACATATTTTATTTTACCGTTCATTGCGCTCAGCATTTTCTCTGTGGCTACATCGGCACGCCGCATTTGTTTTATATCAAGTAAAAAGCTTGCCTCATCGTTTGTATATTCTCGCAATTTCACAATGTTTTCCGCCTTGCCGCATTTACAGCGCACTACATTTTCGTAGCATAAATCCACACCGTAATCCCCTGCTATTTTACGCAGCTTTGCATAATATTCGCAATGCTCTTTAAAAGGAAATGGGCTTTGTAGCGACATGCCGTGAAACGCCATTTGATGTATATTTAAAAACTTACACATTGAAAAATATTTCTTATATATCTGCACTCCGTCTTTGAAACGGGTGTTGTAATCTGTGGCGAATAGAAAAGTTTCAAGCTCACATGTAAATGGGTGTAAAGATGTGATACAAGTATTTGCCCTTTGCATATGCTCTTTAAGGTTAGATAAATACCCTTTACGCAGTTCGCTGAAAGTGTTTACGAAAACCTCTATATATTGTATATCTAAATTTTGTAAAGTATCAAATGCAGCTAAAGTATCTTCGGGATATAAGCATGCTGATGAAACGCCAAAGCGCATATTCACACCTCTATTCTATAGCTATTATGACATATAACAATGATTTTTGCAACAAAAAACTGCCGAAACTATGACTTGGTGTAAAACCACGACATATTTTCGGCAGTTTGATTTATTTTTTGATTAAACTACATATAGTAAATTTGTTTTAAAAATAAATTTATTATGCTTTAGAGCTTTTCTGCTTTGGGTTTTTGCGCAGCTTGTAATTTTCCCATTCTACCCATAGCGGCCCTGCGATACATACTGTGCTGTATACGCCGGAAACCATACCTATAATAAGTGGGAATGCAAATGTAAATATGCTGTCTAGGCCAAATACGCCGGAAACGATACACACACAACCAAGTGCAAGCACAGTGGAAACGGTAGTGTTTATAGAGCGTGTAAGGCTTTGGTTAATGCTGAGGTTTACCAATTCTTCAAAGGGCATTTTATCGCCCATAAGCTGACGATTTTCGCGAATACGGTCGTATATAACTACAGTATCGTTTATGGAATAGCCCAAAATTGTAAGCAATGCGGCAATAAAGTTGCCATTTAGCGGTATGCGCATTATGATAAACACACCAAAAATAACAATTAAGTCATGCACAAGCGCAACTACCGCCATGCTACCTGCAGGCCAGCCGCCAATTTTTTTGAAGCGGAATGCAATGTACAGCAAAATCAACAAGCTTGCTGCTACAACCGCCACAATGCTTTTGGCAAAGAACTCTTTACCAATAGTGGGGTTTACGTTGCTAACTGTAAGCTGTGTAAATTTATTATCCTTGTAATTTTCATCAAGCTTTGTGCTTAATTTTTCAAGGCTTTCGGTTGAAACGGTTTCTGTGCCGGGCAGTGAAAGAATGATAGTTTTGTCGCCTGTTGCAACGTTACTGCCTGTTTGCAATGTAATTCCATTGCCAAGTACAGATTTTGCATCTGTTTCCATTGCTTTAATGTCCACGTCACCTTGATATCCATAGGTTAGCATGGCGCCGCCCTTAAACTGAATATCCATATCTACGCCAAAAATTAAGCTGGATATAAATATAAGAACTATAAGCACTGAGGAAAAAATGAAATATTTTTTGCGATTACCTATAATGTTAAATGATTTATTTTGCATCTTTTTTTCCTCCGTATAACACAGGATTACGCAGTGGCTTTAGTTTCGATACGCCTTTAAGCATAATGCGTGTGGATATTACTCCAAAGAGGAAGTTCAATAAAACGCCAACTAGCAAGGTGTATCCAAACGAATAAATTGTGCCTGCTGTAGACGGGCCAAATGCAAAGAATATTGGGCTTAGCATTTTTGCAAAGAAACCGTCTGTTGGGCCAAAAGCACCCATTAAAATAACAGCAACTATAATAATAGTAACGTTGCCGTCTATGATCGGTGTTAAGCCACGCACAAAGCCGTTTTGGATAGCGCCGTCAAGCGTTTTGCCTGCGCGCACTTCTTCTTTAATGCGCTCTGCGGTAATAACGTTGGCGTCAACGCCCATGCCAATAGCAAGTATAATACCTGCGATGCCGGGCAACGTCAATGTGAAGCTGTTCATGCCTATTAAGTAGCCGGACACGCATGCAAGAGTTGCGGCAACCTGCCCTAAAAGAGCAATAGTAGCAACAGCGCCTGGCAAGCGATAGTTGAAAATCATAAATATTGCTACCAAGATAAACGCTATCACGCCTGCCAGTACCATAGCCTCAAGGGATTTTGCGCCAAGGCTTGGGCTGATAGTGCTATAGCTTTCTGCGGATAAGGCAAATGGTAATGAGCCTGAATTAATCTTGTTGGCAAGTGCCACTGCCTCGTCGCGCGACGCTTCGTCTTTACCGCCAATGGTAATCATGGCAAGACCGTCGTTTATTGCCTCGTTTACACGCGGAGCGCTAACCATAGTTTCGTCCATCCATATGGAAATATTTCCGTTTTCTTTGGCTAAACGCCCTGTTGCCTCTGCAAATTTTTCTTTGCCTGAGGGCATCAGCTTAAGCGAAACGTAAAACTGACCATAATATGGGCTCTTTGGATCGTTATCTACAGACGGTGTTGCTTTTTCTACATCGCTGCCTTTTAAAACTACTTTTTCCAGTGTTGTGCCGGCAGGTGCGCCGTTTGCATCACGCTGGTCGCCCTCGCGGAAAGTTAGCACCGCAGTGGCGCCTATTTCTTTAATAGCGGTTTCGGGATTGAAGTCCTTCTCCCCCTCTTTCCACGGAAAACGCACTATAATACGGTCTTTATTAAAATCCGTATACACTTCGTTGTCTGTGATGTTTAGGTTTACAAGACGCTGTTTAATTACGGATTCTGCCGCACTCATTTGTACGTCGTCGGCATCTACACCGTTTGCAGGCATAAACGTTACGTCTACACCACCGCGGATATCAATACCAAAACGAATGTTTTCCGCCCCTTTAATCCATGTTGTTGTTGTGTCGCCATATTTTGTGCTTACGCCAAAAAACGCTGTGTAAGCAAAACAAAATATCAGCAGAGCTACAACAAAAAACTGCCAAGGCTTGCCTTTTGTTTTCATGGGTATCCTCCAAGAATTTATTTATTTATTCAGCTTGTAAAAGCTTTTCAACCGTTGCTATTTTCACTGCAAGGCATAATAAATTTGTAGCTGTTTCAAGCTCTTGCAATGGTGGAAATGTAGGTGCTATACGGATATTGCTATCGTTAGGATCTATTCCATATGGATACGCAGCCCCTGCGCCGGTAAATTTCACCCCTGCCTCACTGCACAGGGCAACGGTGCGCTTAGCACACCCGTTTTGCGTGTATAAGCTTAAAAAATAACCGCCGTTTGGCTTCGTCCAGTGCGCCATGTCATTTGCAAGCTCTTTGTCTAAAATACTTAGCACCATTTTAAACTTAGGCTCTATAATGGCACGATGCTTGTTCATATGCTCGCGCACGCCGTTTGCGTCTTTTAAAAATTTTACATGGCGCAATTGATTCATTTTATCAAAGCTGATAAGCATTGTAAACATTTGCTCCATGATGTAATTAAGATTATGTGTGCTTGCTGCCATTGCTCCAACGCCTGCACCTGAAAATGTAATTTTGCTTGTAGAACAGAATAAAAGCGGTCTGTCCTCGTGGCCCGCCGCGCGGCACTCGCTTAATATATTCAGGCAAACATCAGGCGTATCTGTAAGATGATGCACACAATATGCATTATCCCAAAATATTTTAAAATCTTCTGCGCCTGTGTGCATTGCCGCCATGCGCTTTACTGTGTCGTCGCTATATGTATATCCGTCCGGATTTGAATATACGGGCACGCACCATATGCCTTTAACCGCAGGATCCTTGGCGTATTCTTCAACCATGTCCATATCAGGGCCGTTTTCCGTCATTGGTATGGTAATAAGCTCAAAGCCGAAATATTCGGAAATGCGAAAATGGCGGTCATATCCGGGTGCAGGGCATAAAAACTTCATTTTGCCGCCTTCGCGCCAGCCGTGCTTACTGTCGGCAAAACCATTTCTACAGCCAAGCTCTACCAAATAATACTCAAGATTAAGGCTTGAATTTCCGCCAACCATTACTTCTTCAGGGCTAACGCCAAGCATTTCCGCAAAAAAACGTCTTGCCTCTGGCATGCCTTCTAAGCTGCCATAGTTTCGTGCGTCTACGCCCGTTTCGCCCTTATAGTCTTGAATGTTAAGTAAACCCATGGATAAATCAAGCTGTGCCGATGATGGCTTGCCCCGTGACATGTCCAGCTTTAAGCCCATGCTTTTGTATTGCGCATATTGCGCATCTAGTGCTTTAGCCTCTTGCAAAAGCTGATCTTTGCTCATTTCAAAATAGCTACTCAAAACATCTGCCCCTCTTACACTATATTTATACTTTCCCTCTTATGCTTCCAAGTTGAAGCATACAGCTATGTTGATAAAGCATAGCACATTGTATTATTATAATATAAAACGAGCAAATGTACAATATCTAACTGTATAATTGTTGCAGAAAACAAAACTTTCTTAATATAAACACGCAATTAATGCCTGTAAACGCATATAACTTTACAGATATTAATTGCGATATATCGTCTAATATAAAACATTACTAAAATAAACGCATTGCACTATAAAATTAGCACGTTTTTAATCTTATTCATTAATGATATCAATCTGGCACATTTTCATGGCAGATAGTGCGTTTTTATGGCTTTGAGGTGTTACTCCGGCACAACATTCCGCATCTACGCTTATTTTGATTTCCGGAAAATAAGCCTTTAAAATCATGGCATTAGATATTACGCAAATGTCTGTGCATAAGCCCACAAGCTCTATTTCGCTAGGCTGTATTTTTGCATTTTTAAAATAATCTCCAAGCTGCAATGTACCAAAGGATATTTTATCGAATAATATTGCGTTTCTAACATCTAGCTTTTCGCTAATTTGCCAGCCGTTTGTGCCTTCAATGCAATGCTCCACAGGCAGCTTTGCGCCCTCTTGCGTAG
>JAVWZM010000033.1:0-22361 GCA_036661035.1 Oscillospiraceae bacterium | reverse complement strand
GCTACTTTCCTCTATGCTAAAGCGCAAGGGCGTAAAGCACGAGGTGCTAAACGCAAAATATCACGAAAAAGAAGCCGAAATAGTGGCGCAAGCAGGCAAGAAAGACGCCGTGACCATCGCCACCAACATGGCAGGACGCGGTACGGATATTGTGCTTGGCGGCAACGCGGAGTTTATGTCTAAGGCAATGCTGCGCAAGGAAGGCTATTCCGAGGAGCTGATAGGCGAATGTACAAGCCATGCAGATACAGATAACGAAGAAATATTGGCAGTGCGTGCGCGCTATACGGAAATACACGAAAAGCTAAAACCCGATGTTGCCAAAGAGGCGGCAGAGGTGTGCGACGCAGGCGGCTTATTTATTATAGGCACAGAGCGTCACGAATCAAGGCGTATAGATAATCAGCTGCGTGGACGCGCAGGCCGCCAAGGCGATCCGGGCGCAAGCCGTTTCTTTATCAGCCTAGAGGACGATTTAATGCGTCTTTTCGGCGGCGAACGCGTGCAGGGCATCATGGATTCTCTTGGTGTAGAAGAAGATATGCCAATAGAAAACCGCATGATTACAAGCACCATAGAGGGCGCACAAAAAAAGCTGGAGGCTCGCAACTTTGGCATACGCAAGAGCGTATTGCAGTTTGACGACGTTATGAACAGCCAACGCGAGATTATCTACGGACAGCGCGGCAAGGTGCTGCATGGCGAAGATGTATCTTCCAGTGTGCATGGCATGATTCGTGAAAGTATTACAGGCACTGCCGCCACTTATCTTTCGGGTGAAACTGCCGACGATTGGAACTTTGAGGCACTTCGCGGCCATTATCGCGGCTGGCTTTGCACGGATAACGATTTTAAGTACAATACCCAAGAGCTTAGCGAAGTAACAGTAGAAAAAGTAACGGAAACTTTAGTAACCCGTGCAGAGGATATCTGCGCCGCAAAAGAGAAAAAATATGGCTCTGAGCTAATGCGCGAATTAGAGCGCGTGGTGCTTTTGCGCGTGGTGGATACCAAGTGGATGGAGCATATAGACGAAATGGAGGAGCTGCGCAAGGGCATTTATCTGCGTAGCTACGGTCAACGTGATCCTGTGGTTGAATATCGTATAGAGGGCTTTGAAATGTTCGACTCTATGGTAGAAACTATCAAAGAGGACACAACACGCCTTTTGCTCACCATGGAAATAGCACAGCAAAAGCCCCTAACTCGTGAGCAGGTGGCAAAGCCCACCTCAGAATCCGGCGGCGACGCAAGCGAGAAAAAGCAACCTGTGCGCAAGGCACAAAAGCCAGGCAGAAACGACTTATGCCCATGCGGCAGTGGGCTTAAATACAAAAAATGCTGTGGGCGAAACGAGTAAAAGCTGCTTTAAATGGTAGATATTGTTTTAATGCGTGCAAAATAGCATGCGATTTAGACATTGGCTAAAACGCGAATTAAATAGTATTAAACCGTTTATAAAGACTTTAAAATCAAAAAAACAGCAAGGTAGCTTAATGCGGCCTTGCTGTTTTGCTATTTTGCATATTCGTAAATTTTCTGTGCCACTATTTGTTGCATTGCCTCGTAATTGGTTACCAATATCATCAAATCTTCGTCTTCTTCGTCGGTGCCAAGGCGCGCGCCAAGACGCTTGCGCGCCTCGTATATTTCCTGCGACATGCGTCCACATTCCGAAAACGGTGTAAACTCATCGGCGATAATTCCGCCGTTTTCTTCAAGACCGCAAATTTGATTGTACATAGTTTCAAAATTCATCTTATTATTCACTCTCCTTTCAAATTATATCTATTAATGACATTATAAATGATAATTTACGAATTTACAATACTTATAAACATGTTGTTAGTCTATTTTATATTATTGCTGCCAATAGTAAACTATTATATAGGCGGTGAAGTGGAATGAAACAGGAATATTACGACAGATACAGAAAGCTAGGCTTAAATATAGCGTATTATCGCAAGCTAAAGGGCTTTACACAGGATCAGCTTTCTGAAAAAATGGATATAGACCAAACACATTTAAGCAAAATAGAGGTAGCGGGCGTAGGCGTATCGCTGGATAAATTGTTTTTGCTTGCGGATATTTTGGAAATACCCGTTCACGAGCTTTTCGTGTTCAGAGATTAATGGGATAATCCGTGCTGTAATTTCATTGCGGCATATCTGTAAAATAAGAACCGCAGTGCATTTATATGATGCCCTGCGGTTTTATCTTTATTTACGCAAGAGCATGTTTTGCAAAAATATATAGCAAGATATCTTAATATGCAGACCTTTTAAATAAAGTAAAAGCTGCTATATACACTATTTTGCAAAGGAATTGTTTACGATTTTTTCAAATGGGGCTGTTTGCTTTAATTCGCCTGCGTCTGTCATAACAGTTTGCAGTAAATCGAAGCTTTCCTTTGTCATTACAGGTGTGGTGCTGTATGCGCCTATTTCTTTATAGCGCGCAACCGCGCTTGTTAAAATAGATATATCGGTGTCGGGAAAGCTGTCTTTTACAGCGGTGGCTATTTCTTCGGCGGTGTGCTTTTCTACCCATTCTTGCCCACGCTTTACGGCTTTTACAAAGCGGTCAATGAGATTTTTATGGCTTTCGATATAGCTTTTTTTGGCAAAATATGCGGTATACGGCATCTCGCCTGCCGCCTCGCCCACGCTTGCTACTATATATCCCTTGCCCTCTTTTTCCATGGAGGAGGCGGTAGGCTCAAACAAAGTAACATAGTCGCCGGTGCCACCTGCAAAAGCCCCTGCCATTAGCGCAAACTGAATGGAATTATCCATGGTTAAATCTTGCGCCGGATCAATGCCGTTTTTGCGCATGGCATATTCAAGCGCCATATATGGCACGCCGCCCTTGCGTCCGGGCAGAATATGCTTGCCGGCAAGGCTTCCCCAGCTGAAATCCGGTTCTTTTTCTCGGGACATCAAAAAGCTGCCGTCGCATCTTGTCATCTGTGCGAAAACTTGGGTATAATCCTCCTTGCCCTCGTTATATACATAAATTGATGCCTCAGGCCCTGCAAAGCCAATGTCGATATTGTCGGATAATACGGCGCTCATCACCTTGTCTGCGCCTTGCCCGTTAGACAGCTCAATATCGATATTTTCGTCGGCAAAAAAGCCCTTTGCAATTGCAACATATTGCGGCGCATAGAAAATGGAATGTGTTACCTCGCACACACGCACCTTGTCTGCGCTTTGCTTGCCACCGCAGCCTGCAAATATCATTGCCGAAAGCGCCAAGCATAGCGTTACCGATAAAAGCCTTTTCAGAAAATTCATAGCAACCACACCTCATAAATTTATTATACAAAAGAAATCAGCACCAATAAATTGGTTATAATCTCTATTTGCCGTAAAAATGCGCCATAATACGCTGTATAAACACCACGGTTTGATATAATAGCGCGGCGAGCAATGCAAGGATAAATACACTTGCCATTACTAAATCCAATTGGAAAACCTGCCCACCGTATACAATCAAATACCCAAGCCCTGCACTGCTTACCAAAAATTCCCCTGCAATTACCCCTACAAGGGATAGACCTATGTTTATTTTAAGGGAATTAAACAAGGTGCCAATATTTGCGGGAAACACTATTTTGAAAAATATTTGCGCCTTGCTTGCGCCAAAGGTGCGCGCCATTACAATGTAATCGCCGTCGGTGGCTCTAAAGCCGGCAAGCATTTCAAGCACGGTTACAATCATGGATATTGCAAGAGCCATAAAAATGATTGCCTCGGTGCCTGCGCCCACTAAGATAATAATAACGGGGCCAAGTGCTATTTTAGGCAGGCTGTTCAGCACCACAAGATATGGCTCTGATACTCTGGAAATAAAGCTGCTCCACCACAGCACTATGGCTATCGCCGTGCCGAAAACAGCCCCCAGTACAAAGCCAACCACGGTTTCGTACACGGTGACGCCAAGATGCATCAGAAGATGATTTTGCGACATATTGGCAAGGGTTTTTAATATGCGAGAGGGCTGGCTTAATATAAAGCTGTCTATAATGCCCATGCGCGCAAAAAGCTCCCACATGCCAAAAAACGCAACCAATACGCCAATTTGGCATAAATGCACAGCGCGGCTGCGCCGCTTTTTGCCACAGAGATATTCTGCACGTTCGGGAGAAATAAAGTTATTCATCGCATTTCAGCTCTTTCCATATATGGTCAAAATATTGGCTGAAAAGTGGGTTGGCGCGGCAGGAAAGGGGAGTGCGCTTTTCGCCAAAATCTATTATTATGTTTTCCTTTACATGCGCCGGACGGTGGGAAAGCATTATCACGCGGTCGCCCATGCTGATGCTTTCGGGTATATCGTGGGTTACCATTAAAGTGGTTACATGCTCTTGCTTTAATATGCGGTACACGTCGTCTGTTACAGAAAGGCGTGTTTGATAATCGAGGGCGGAAAAGGCTTCGTCCAGTAAAAGTATGTCGGGGCTTGTGGCGAGGGTGCGTATTAATGCCACGCGCTGGCGCATGCCGCCGGAAAGCTGTGTGGGATATTTGTATCTGAAATCGTATAGACCATAGGTTTTTAAAAGCCCCACTGCACGCGCCACATTTTCGTCTGTTTTTGCGTGGCGTATTTCAAGGCCTAATAATACATTACCGAATATAGTGCGCCATTCCAGCAGATTATCCTTTTGCAGCATGTAGCCTATATGTGGCGACACGCCGGTTACAGGCTCGCCTTTTACAAGCACCACCCCTGCGCTTGGGCGCAAAAGCCCTGCAAGCACAGACAAAAGAGTGCTTTTTCCGCACCCAGATGGGCCTACAATGGAAACAAGCTCGCCGCTGTTTACAGTAAAGCTTACGTTTTCCAGCGCGGCTACCTCGCCGTTTTTTGCCTGATATTTTTCAGATACACCCTCTACGCGCAAAACCTCCATGCCCATCACTCCTTTTCCCTGCACTTTATCCATTACATGCAGTAATAAGGTTTTTTGACAATGAAATAAATAAAAATAAGCAGCTTTGCGAAATTATGCTTTCACAAAGCTGCCTGTTTTTAATTATTATGTATAAGCATGCGCACAAGGCTATCTGCTAATATCTTTTTGCACAATCGTTTCATGTATATGTTGCAAATATCTTTTTATACAATCATTTTATATATGCCGCAAATATGTTTCTGCGTATATTTATCTTGCGAAAAATGTACAAGGCTATTCTTCCCAGTTTTTCGCCCTTTCCACTGCCTTATTCCAGCCTTTTACAAGGCGTTCTGCTTCGCTCTTTGGCATTTCGGGAGTATATACCTTGTCCAGTGTCCACTGGGATTTAATGTCGTTTTTGTCTTTCCACACGCCTGTGGCAAGGCCTGCAAGATATGCGGCACCAAGAGCCGTGGTTTCGCGTATCATAGGTCTGCGCACAGCCACGCCTGTAATATCCGCCTGAAACTGCATCAACAGCTCGTTTGCCGAGGCGCCGCCGTCTACCTTTAGCTCGGTTATGCACGCGCCTGCGTCCTTTTGCATTGCCATTAATACATCACGGGTTTGATATGCAATGGATTCAAGGGCGGCGCGTATAATGTGGTTGCGGCCGGCACCTCTTGTAAGGCCTAATATAGCACCGCGTGCATACATGTCCCAATGGGGCGCGCCAAGGCCTGTAAAGGCAGGCACCACGTACACTCCGCCATTATCCTTTACTTTTTTGGCAAAATATTCGCTGTCTGAGCTTTCGTTAATAAGCTTCATTTCGTCGCGAAGCCATTGGATAACGGCACCGCCCACGAACACACTGCCCTCTAAGGCGTATTCCACCTTGCCGTCTATACACATGGCAATGGTGGTTAATAGCCCGTTATTGCTGCGCACAGGCACAGAGCCTGTATTCATCAGCATAAAGCAGCCTGTGCCATAGGTGTTTTTAACATTGCCCTTTTCAAAGCAAGTTTGGCCAAAAAGCGCGGCTTGCTGGTCGCCTGCTATGCCTGCTATAGGCACGTTTTCACCGCCGATATTGGTATATCCGTATATTTCGCTGCACGAGCATACTTTAGGCAGCATTTGCATGGGGATATTCAGCTTTGCGCATATTTCGCTATCCCATTCAAGGGTGTGGATATTAAACATCATGGTGCGCGAGGCGTTGGTGTAATCGGTAACATGCACCTTGCCACCTGTAAGCTTCCATATTAGCCATGTATCTACAGTGCCGAATAATAATTCGCCGTTTACAGCGCGCTTTAGTGCGCCGTCCACATGCTCTAATATCCACTGCACCTTAGTGGCGGAAAAATATGCATCTATGCGAAGGCCTGTTTTATCCAAAATGGTGTTGCCATAGCCGCTGGCTTCAAGGGCGCGGCAATAATCTGCCGTGCGGCGGCACTGCCATACTATTGCGTTGTAAATGGGGCGGCCTGTGTCTTTTTCCCATACTATGGTGGTTTCGCGCTGGTTGGTAATGCCGATGCCGCTGATATCCTTTGCGTCGATGCCGCTTATGGTAAGCACTTCCATCATTACGCCGCTGATAGAGGAATATATTTCCATAGGATCATGCTCTACATAGCCTGCCTTTGGATAATGCTGTGTAAATTCCTTTTGCGCCATGTTTACGATATTTTGACTTTCGTCAAATAATATGGCTCGGCTACTGGTAGTGCCTTGGTCAAGCGCTAAAACATATTTTGCCATGCAAACACCCCTTTTACACCGCGGCTATAGCGGATATTTTCACTTTGTATTCTTCAGTGGCAAGCTTTGCCTCAACCACGCTTCGGCATGGCTCAAAGCTATCGATAACCCATTCGTCCCACACAGAGTTAAATGCGCCGTAATCTGCCATGTCGGCAAGATACACTGTAACGGATAGCAAATTATTTTTGTCGGTTTTGCGCCTTTCAAGAATGTTTTCTATTTCGTCCAAAACCTCGGTGGTTTGCCTTTTGATGTCGCCTGATAAATCTGATGCTGTAATGCCGCTTACGTACAAAACGCCGCCGTTTTTCACGCATAGGCTGCGGCGTCCGTTTCCGCCAAATCTTTTAATGTCCATTTAATGTTGCCTCCTGTTATTTAATATCAATCGTTAAGCGGCACTATGCCGCGATAAACTGCGCTTGCCTTGCTTGAAATGGTTTTGTCCATATGATATTTGCCGAAAAGCCAGCGTTTATATGTGCAGCGTTTCATAATGCTGTCTAAAAACGCCTCAAACCAGTTAAATTCGTTAAGTGACATATCTATAAACATCAAAAGCTTTGCAGGTGCATCGTGGGTAAGAATGTAGTCCACATGCCAGCTTGCTTTTGCAAGGTTTTCCTCGCATTTGTCAAGCTCGTCTGCTTTTGGCAGCTCCGCGCGCCACCAGTTTGTGCCCTCGGTGCGGTCGTCTTTATCGCGGCTTTCGCCGCCGCCAAGTACAAAAAGACGTTTATCGTCTATAGTAAATACCTCACCGCGCATTAAATAGCGCAGGTTTTTGCCAAGCACACGGGCGTTTCCGCCCTTATATTGTTCAATTGGATATTCCTTCAGCAAATCGAAATTTTCGTGGCAGCCGTCTATAAAGCATAGCTGATAGCGCGTTTTACCAAGCTTTTTAAGCATTTTTTCTTCTTTTTTGCCGCCACTCCACAAAAAGCCGAAATCCCCAAGCACTATAAGAGTATCGGCTTTTTTAAGCTTTTTCACGTCACGTTGCTTTAACCTATCCGTGTCGCCGTGTAAGTCGCTGGTGACATATATCATATCTTTCACCGCTTTTCCCCGCGCCTATCTTAATTGTGAAAACGGAGGGAATATCTTTCATATTCTTATAAATTCTGTTATAATAAAAGGTAATCTATTGTATCTACAATAATAGCACTTATATTTTGTGCAATAAAGCTAAAAACTTTTGCCATTTGCATATATTTACATGAGCTTTGTGCCATACTATATATTCTACCATTTTTTTAAAGGAATTTCTATATGAAAAAACTGTTCTCCATTGTTTTTGTGCTAATAATTTGTATTTCTTTTTCGCTGACTGCTTTTGCCGCCGGCTTTACGCCCCCATTTGAAATTACAGCGGCAAGCGCATACATGGTGAACCTAGACACAGGCCTTGTATTGTACGAGAAAAACCCCGACGAAAAGCGCAGTGTAGCAAGCCTTACAAAGCTGATGACCTCCCTTTTGTTTATGGAGGCAGTACCGCCCGAGGCAATGGACAGCACCATAATATACGCCGATCCTGGGCTGTATGTATATCCTGTGGTTGGCGGCGGAGGCTCCACGGCAGATATACGCCCATACGAGCAAGTGACCGCACGCAGCTTATTATACGCCATGCTTTTGCCAAGCGGCAACGAGGCGGCTGCCATAGCCGCATTTCATGTGGGCAACGGCAACCTTGAAAACTTTTACGCCATGATGAACGCCAGAGCCGCACAGCTAGGCTGCAAAAATACCAATTTCACCAACCCTCACGGCCTTGAGGGTATGGAGAAAAACAATTATTCTACCGCGCGAGATTTATTTTTGATAGCGCAGCAGTGCTGGACACACGAGCTTTTCAAAGCGGTGGTGGGCAGCAATAGCTACGAAATGCCATTTACCAATAAGCACCCAACGGCGGAATTTGCCTCAAAGCCAAATAGCGCGTACACTATTTATACTACCAATTTAATGCAAAGCAGTAAAACGGCAGGTATTCACCGCGACTATATCAAGGGCATTAAAACAGGCTCTACCGAAAACGCAGGGCGCAATTTTATCTCCACCGCCACCGAAAACGGCATGACATATCTTAACGTGGTGCTTGGCTGTCCATGGGACCCACCGGAGGACGGCTATGCCTATTCTTTTCACGATACAGCGGATTTATGCGACTGGGCGTTTAAAAACTTTGAGGTGCGTCCTGCCCTTGATCCTCTTTCGGCAATAAATGAAATTAAGGTAAAATATTCCAGAGAAACAGATGTATTAAGGCTGTTTCCCGCAGAAGAAATGAAAACTATTTTGCCAAAGGAATCCGACGAAACCGTACTGCAAAAGAAGTACATGCTGCCCAAAAGTGTAAATGCACCCATAAAGCAGGGCGATATTATGGGCAAGGTTACATTAAGCCTTGCGGGCGAAGTAATAGGCACTGTGGATTTATTGGCAGGTGAGGACGTTCATCGAAACACCGTGCTGTTTATAATATCTAAAACAACAGATTTCTTAAAAAGCACGTATTTCCGTGTGGTAATGGTGGTAAGCGTCATTACGCTTTTAGGCTATGTTTGTGTGGCTGTGGTGCAGCATAATCGTCATAAAAAAACAAAGCCGGCGTTTAACAATAAAAACAGAAAATAATACATTTAAGTTAGGCAATGGTAAAATGTACGAGATGCATTTTACATTGCCTAATGCGCTATGTATTAAGGGGAGTGCAATATGCAAATTGTTTATCTGGTGGTAACGCAGTCCGGTACCGGGTTTTCTAAGTTTATCAGCCATTTTACAGGCAATGCGCCCTACGCCCACGCAGGGCTGTCTTACGACAAAAGCCTAAACCCTATGTATTCCTTTGGACGCAAATTTACATATACCTTGTATCCATCGGGCTTTATTACAAAGGGCTTTGGCACGCATTTTTATAATCATCACCCAAATGGCCGTATGCTTGTGTATAAGCTGGAGCTTACAGGGGAAGAGGCGGATATATTTGCAAAGCGCCTTGCGCCATTTTTAGAAAAGCCAAAATGGTATAAATACGGCATGATAAATTGCTTTGCATATTATTTAGGCAAGCCAAGCCATCGCGTGCGCCACTTTACTTGCGTTGGCTTTGTGGCGGATATGATAGACGGCTTTGTGCATTTTGATAAAGATACAAGCCTTGTAAATGCAATGGATATGTGCGCGCTTGGCTTGCCGCTTTTGTACGAGGGCAGCTTTAAAGATTTTAGTGCAGATGCCTTAAAGGATAAATAAAAAGCCGCAATCGGCGAAACGGAGGTTAATTATGACTAATATTACCAGCGAACGCAATCTTACGCTATTGATGGATTTTTACGAGCTAACCATGGCAGGTGGATATTTTGAAAAAGGCTATACCGACAAAATTGCCGTGTTTGATATGTTTTTTCGCAAAATACCCGACGAGGGCGGCTTTGCCATAATGGCAGGGCTTGAGCAATTTTGCAATATTATAGACGATTTGCATTTCAGCGAGGACGATGTAGCGTATCTTGCGGAAAAGGGCTGTTTTTCAGATGGCTTTTTAAATTATTTGCGACATTTTGAGTTTCACTGTAATATATGGGCAGTGCGTGAGGGCACGCCTATTTTCCCCGGCGAGCCTATTGTTACTGTGGAGGGGCCTTGCATTGAGGCACAGCTTATTGAAACGCTTTTGCTTGTTACCTTTAACCACCAAAGCCTTATTTGCACCAAAACAAGCCGCATTGTGCGTGCGGCTGGTGGGCGCGCGGTAATGGAGTTTGGCTCTCGCCGTGCCCAAGGGTACGACGCCGCTGTGCTTGGCGCAAGAGCCGCATATATCGGCGGCGTGGCAGGCACGGCATGCGTAATGGCAGACAGGCTTTTCGGCATACCGGCACTTGGCACTATGGCGCATAGCTGGGTGCAAATGTTTGGCAGCGAATATGAAGCATTTAAAAACTACGCAGAGTTATATCCAGACAATTGTGTACTTCTTGTAGACACCTATAGCGTGGTAAAAAGCGGCGTGCCAAATGCCATTAAGGTGTTTGACGAGGTGCTGAAGCCTATGGGCATAAGGCCAAAGGGCATACGTATAGATTCGGGAGATATCGCCTATCTGTCTAAAAAGGCGAGGGCGATTTTGAACGAGGCAGGGTATAGCGACGTGCCTATTTGCGCGTCTAATTCATTGGACGAATACATTGTGAGATTTTTGATTTTGCTTGGGGAATGCGTTGAAATTTTCGGCATTGGCGAAAACATGATTACCAGCAAAAGCGACCCTGTGTTTGGCGGAGTGTACAAGCTTGCCGCCGTAAAGGAAAACGGCGAATATATACCAAAGATAAAATTAAGCGAGTCTGCCGAGAAGATAACCTTGCCTCATCTTAAAAAGCTGTGGCGTATTTACGACAACGAAACAGGCAAGGCAATGGCAGATTATATTACCATGTGGGACGAGAGCGTAAGCACAGATGGTGGAATATCTTTGTTTGATCCTGTGCAAACGTGGAAAACGCGCACCTTTACAAATGTCCATGCCGAGCTTTTAAGCACCGTCATTTACGAAAACGGCAAGCGAGTATATGACCTGCCAAAGCTTTGCGATATACGCGCTTTCTGCGCAAAGCAGATAGACACATTATGGGACGAGGTAACTCGCTTTGAAAATCCACATAGATATTATGTGGATTTATCGCGAAAGCTATGGGACGAGCGAAACCGTCTGCTTACGGAATTTGGCAGATAAATACCTTTAACCTTAAGCGCAATTTGCGCTACGCTTATCAACAAGGGGATAGACGGCTTTAATATAGCATGCTGTAAACATATCGTTTTTTGCAACATGCTGATATTATCGCTAAAAGCCCCAACGGGAGGACTATTAATGCAAAAAGGCAAAACCTTATCTACAATGGGGCGGTTTGCACCGTATATGTCACGATATAAGGGCGTGGTTGCGCTAGACTTATTTTGCGCGGCATTAACCACTTTATGCGAGCTTACATTGCCCATGATAATGCGCACGCTTACCAACGCCGCCACCCAAGACGCAGTGGCTTTTTCCATGACGCTTGTGGCGAAAATGGGCTTAATATATTTTGTGCTGCGCATGATAGACTGTGTCGCCGCCTATGTTATGGCAAATATGGGGCATGTAATGGGCGCAAAGATAGAAACGGATATGCGCCGTGATGCCTTTGAGCATCTGCAAAAGCTGTCGGACAGCTATTTTGCAAATACCAAGGTGGGGCAGATAATGGGGCGCATTACAAACGATTTGTTTGACGTTACCGAGTTTGCGCATCATTGCCCGGAAGAATTTTTTATAGCACTGCTTAAAGGCACGGTTTCCTTTATTATATTGGCAAATATCAACTTGTGGCTTACTATAATAATATTTTGCTTTATACCAATAATGTATTTTTGCTGTATGCGCTTTAATAAGCGCGTAAAAGAGGCTTTTCGTAAACAGCGCAGACATATTGGCGAGCTAAACGCGCGCCTTGAGGACAGCCTTTTGGGCGAGCGTGTGGTAAAGGCGTTTGGCGGCGAGGAGCAGGAATGTGAAAAGTTTGAAAAAGACAATTCGCGTTTTCTCGACATTAAAAAGGAATCTTATAAATACATGTCGCTTTTCCAAACAACCACACGTTTTTTTGACGGTGTAATGTACATAGTGGTTATCGTGGCAGGGGGCTGGTTTTTATCAAAGCGGCTTATATCCTCGGGAGATTTAGTGGCGTATCTTTTATATGTAAGCACCTTGCTTGTTACAATACGTCGCATTATTGAGTTTGCAGAGCAGTTTCAGCGCGGCATTACGGGCATTGAACGCTTTTGCGAAATAATGGACGCCGATGTGGATATCTTAGACGAGGACGGCGCAAAACCGTTAAATGCAGTAAAAGGCGACATTAAGTTTGACGATGTAAGCTTTGAATATCCCGACGACCATAACCGCGTGTTGCACCATTTAAGCCTAGAGATACATGCGGGGGAAAAGCTGGCACTGGTAGGCCCGTCGGGCGGCGGCAAAACCACACTTACCAACCTTATCCCGCGCTTTTACGACGCAACGTCGGGGCAGATACTTATAGACGGGCAAGACGTGCGCGGCGTAACGCTTAAATCCTTGCGCGGAGCAATAGGCATTGTTCAGCAGGACGTATATCTTTTCAGCGGCTCTGTGTACGACAATATCGCTTATGCACGCCCCGAGGCAAGCGAAGAAGAAGTGCATGCCGCCGCAAAGCTTGCAGGGGCGCACGAATTTATTTTGGGGCTAAAGGACGGATACAATTCCTACGTTGGCGAGCGCGGAGTAAAGCTTTCGGGCGGGCAAAAGCAACGCATTTCTATTGCAAGGGTATTCCTTAAAAACCCACCGATTTTAATATTAGACGAAGCCACCAGTGCCCTTGATAACGAAAGCGAGCAGCTTGTAAACGAAAGCCTTGCAAGCCTTGCCAAGGGGCGCACCACGCTTACCATTGCCCACCGCCTTACCACTATCCAAAACGCCGACCGCATCTTGGTGCTTGGGGACAGCGGCATATTGGAGGAGGGCAGCCACGAGGAGCTGTTAGCAAAAAAAGGCGTGTATTACAGGCTTTGGAACGGCTCTAAGCTATTGTAAAATAATTTTATAGCACTATTTACATCATGCTTTGCTTATTACAACATTCAAAAAGAATAAAACATAATGTAAAAGGCTGCAAACAAAACGTAAGTTTTGCTTGCAGCCATTTTGTATGGATTTATGCTGAAAAAGCGTTGAATTTTATTCGTCTTGCACCCAAATATTCAGTATAGAGCAAAAAGATAATTGCCCATTTTTTGCAGCCTTGTGTACATGAAAAGTAATTTTAAAAGCCGACACGGCATATGCATGGAACAATGCACCAAGGTGCGGCACACTCTAAAATGCGGCGCGGTATCGCACAGAAACCCAAGGCATTATTTGTTTTTAACCAACAAATTTTTACTGCCGTTTGGCAATTGCTCATAGCTTGTTTCAAACACCGAGGAAGCGTTAATCAGCTTGTGCAGCTTAGAAAAACCATAGTTTCTGGAATCGAAATCCGCAAATAGGCGCGAAAGCATAATGCCCACCTGGGAAAGGGGCATGTATCCGTCCTCGTCGGAATCTATATCTATAATATCGCTTATTTTATGCACAATTTCCTCAAGGGAAACAAAGGCGTTTTGCGGCTGCTCTTCGTGCGCCGGCTCCGCAATAGGCTCTTGCACAGGCTCTATTGCTATAGGCTCAGGCGAAAGGGCAACTGCGCCGCGGTCTGCTTTTTTGGCAGTGCTTTTTACAGGTGTCGGCTTTTTGACGTTGACGTTGGCTTTTGCTGCCGCTGCCTTTGCAAGAGCAGGCTTAATGCCCATTAACACGTCCAGATACTTAAAGATATCGCAGGCGGATTTAAAGGCTGTTGGCGTTTTGCTTTCGCCCATGCCAATAACCATCATGCGGCTTTCGCGCAGGCGCGCGGCAAGGCGCGTAAAATCCGAATCGCTGCTTACAAGGCAAAAGCCGTCAACATTTTTGGCGTATAGGATATCCATAGCGTCAATAATCATGGCACTGTCGGACGCGTTTTTGCCCTGTGTGTAGCTAAATTGCTGTATGGGAGTAAGGTTATGCTCTAAAAGCACCTTTTTCCAGCTAACCATATTAGGATCTGTCCAATCGCCGTAAATGCGCTTGTATGCAGGCGTGCCGTGCATGCTTACCTCGTCTACTATTGTTTTAATATATTTTGGCGAAACATTTTCAGCGTCTATTAAAAGTGCGATAATTTTGCCTGTGTCCTCCATATTGTCCCCCTTTCAAAGCCTCGATTGCTTTTATGTACAATTATTATACGCCATAGAAAAAATAAAGGCAAATAATAGTTGAATTTTTACGCATAGAGCCTTATAATGATAAGAATATTTAAAATAAGGTGTAAAAATGACAAAGCTACTAATAAAAACATTTATAAAAAACAGCGAGGCTGTGCACGATATCAAGGTGCGCGGCGCATACGGCCGTTTGGCTGGCGTGGTGGGCATTATATGCAACCTTGCGCTTTGTATTTCAAAGCTTGTAATAGGCTTTGCCTCAGGCAGCATCGCCATATCCGCAGACGCAGTAAACAACCTTTCCGATGCGTCCTCCAACGTGATAAGCTTAGTGGGCTTTAAGCTTTCGTCAAAGCCTGCCGATAAAGAACACCCATTTGGCCATGCGCGCATAGAGTATGTGTCGGGGCTTACTGTGGCGGTGCTGATAATGCTTATCGGCGTAGAGCTTGCCAAAAGCGGTGTGCAAAAAATAATAAACCCAAGCGAGGTGGAGTTTAGCGCGGCAGTGGCTGTGGTGCTTTCTTTATCCATAGGCGTTAAGCTGTGGATGGCGATGTTTAATAAAACAATAGGCAGAATTATCAATTCCACCACCCTTGAGGCAACAGCCGCCGATAGCCGCAACGACGTTATTACCACCTTTGCGGTATTGCTGGCAAGCATAGTGCAAAAAATTTCCGGCGTAAACCTAGACGGATATATGGGCGTAGCTGTGGCGATATTTATATTATGCAGCGGCGTTGGCATTGTGCGCGATACACTAAACCCTTTGCTTGGTGCAGCACCCAGCGCAGAGCTGATTAATTACATATTAAAAAAGGTGCTTTCCTACGACGGGGTTTTGGGCACACACGATTTAATGGTACACGATTACGGCCCCGGCAGATGCTTTGGCAGCCTGCATGTGGAAATGGCGGCTGAAAACGACGTGCTTTTAAGCCATGATATAATAGATAATATAGAACGAGATTTCTACGAAAACGATAATATCAAGCTTGTGATACATTACGATCCTATTCTTACAGGTGATGATGCCGTGGGTACAATGCGCGAATGGATGATGAGCGAAGTAAAAGCCATAGCACCGGAGCTTTCCATGCACGATTTTCGCATGGTAACGGGGCCAAGCCACACCAACTTAATATTTGACGTGGTAATGCCTGTAGATTGCACCCTGAGCCGCAGAGAAATATTAGACAAAATACAAGAGCGTGCGTTTAATAAAGATCCAAATTATTATACGGTGGTAACACTGGATTCAAGCTATGCGCCGATTTTCAGAGAAAATACAGAAAAAGAGGAATAAGTGTGCAATACGATATATCAAACAGAATGAAAGGCATGAAGCCGTCTATTATCCGCGAAATATTAAAGCAAATGAGCGACCCTGCCTTAATCAGCTTTGCCGGCGGAAACCCTGCGGCAGAAAGCTTCCCCGTGGCGGATATAGCGGAATTTTCGGCACAGCTATTGCAAAACGACGCTACAAGCGTTTTACAGTATTCCCTTACCGAGGGTGTGCCAAGCGTGCGTGCGGAGATAAACGCTTTTGCAAACCGCAAATATACGCTTACTAAAAATGGCGACGAGCTTATTATCACCTCGGGCAGCCAACAAATATTAGAGCTTGTGTGCAAATGCCTTTGCAACGAGGGGGACATAGTGGCTGTGGAGGAACCTGCGTTTTTGGGCGCATACAACGCTTTTCGCAGCTATGGCGCAGTGCTTTGCGGCGTGCCGTTAGAGGCAGACGGTGTAAACCTAGCGGCTTTAGAGGCAGCGTTTGCGCAAAAGCCAAAGCCTAAGTTTTTTTATTGCATACCTAATTTTCAAAACCCAACAGGCGTTACCACAAGCATGGAAAAGCGCAGGGCGATATATGCCCTTGCGGTAAAATATAATGTGCCCATTTTAGAGGACGATCCCTATGGCGAATTGCGCTTTGAGGGCAGCGAGCTGCCGCCTATAAAAAGCATGGACGAAGAAAACGCCGTAATATATGCAGGCAGCTTTTCTAAAATATTATGCCCTGCCATGCGTCTTGCATACTGCGTGTGCGCAAAAGAGCTTTCACAAAGGCTGGTAGTGGCAAAGCAAGTAAGCGACGTGCATACCAATGTGTGGGCACAGCGCGTGTGCGCAGAAATTTTGCAAAACACGGATATAGACGCCCACATACAGCATTTGCGAAAGGTGTATCAAGATAAAGCAGAACTTATGATGACACAATTAAATATCCATTGCCCCGAAATAAGCTATAATAAGCCCTATGGCGGCATGTTTATATGGGCAAAGCTAAGCAATGGCATAGATGTGCGCGATTTTATACAGAAATGCCTTGAGCGCAAGCTTGCCATAGTGCCGGGCAATGCCTTTTTTACAGACGACAGCCTACCGTCAAACACAATGCGCCTCAATTTTTCTACCTCTACAAAAGAGGATATTATTAAGGGCGTTGGCATTATGCGCCAAGTGCTGGACACTATGTAAATTTGCAATACATATTTATATTATGGCTATATTAATATTTGAAGCATTTTGTCGAAGTGTCGGCTATAATGTGCTTTCAATTTTCAGATGCAGGCTTATTTTAAATATGCCTGCGTCTGTTTTTATGCTTACAAAGCCACCGCTGTCCTCCGTCAGCTTTTTCACAATGGAAAGCCCGATGCCGTGTTCCTCTTTATTTTCTTTAATAGTAA
The DNA here is from genome assembly GCA_036661035.1 of Oscillospiraceae bacterium. Classification (GTDB taxonomy): domain Bacteria; phylum Bacillota; class Clostridia; order Oscillospirales; family Ruminococcaceae; genus JAGPHI01. Next base: position 5,117 of record JAVWZM010000033.1, on the reverse strand, counting down.
TGGGCAAATCGTCCCTAAAGCGTATGGTGCCGTTATATGGGTTTTCGCAGGTGATTATCAAATAGCCATTGCAAACACAGCTTGTAAAATGTATGTATTTTTGCGTATTATCTTTTATTACAGCGCAAGCCTCAAGGGCGTTTGCACACAGGTTTGAAAATATGCGGCAATAGTCGAGGTCGCTTAATAAAATGCCCTTCGGAATATATATCATAGATGTAAATTCAATGTCCTTTGCACCGCAGGAATTGGCGCAGTCTTGCAAAATGGCGTCTAATAGTGGGTGATTGCAATATTCTTTATGGGTGTTTGAAAGGGTTTGCATATGTATGTCTGCTTGGTCTAAAAGCTCTATGGCGCCCCTGTAATCCTCGGCTTGTATTTTAAGGCGCACTGTACCCGTTGTGATATTGTAATTGCGCTTAAACACGCGAAAGCTTTCCACATGCTTTTGATATGCGTCGTAATGCCGCAGCTGCCTGTCAAGCTGGGCACCGATAATTTCTGCTTTTAAGGTTTGCTCTATCTGCAAGCTGAAATTTATAACAAAATAAATTAAAATGCCGTTGGTAAGGGAAACGGAAATGCAGCTTAAAAGCTGAAACAGAGAAAGGGACATAAGCTCCACTGCAAACAGATATGAAAAGCTTAATAAAAAAAGATATAACATGGATATTGATTGCATAATGCAAACAACTTTAAACTGTGTGCGGCAAGATATCAACGTGCGTAGCTTGTGCATGGTGTAGATGCATTTTGCAGAAAGAAAAATAGTGATAAGCGCGAATATGCCCGATAAAAACATGCAGCCAATAAGATATTCCGCAGTGTGCGACATGGTGTAAATGCTTCTGTGCGTCGCAAGGCTAAGTAACGAAGACACAATGCCGCGCGCCACAGACAAAATAAACACTAAGCTTATGGCGTACCAGTAGGGCACAAAAATATTTCCTTTGTAGATTGTGATACATTCCAAAAAAAAAAAAAGTTAATGAAAAAAACGACAGGTATATTGCAGTCGGTAAAAGACAAAGCGGTAAGCACAGCGATATTAACCGCAGAAAATACAACGCACCATATTGTTTTATAGCTGTGTGCTTTTGAAAATAAACGGCTGTAGTAGCACAGAGTTAAAAGAAAAAACACAAAATGCAAGGCGGAGGTCAATACTGAAAAAACAATATTTTTCATAGCATCTCCTCCGCGGCTTCGGCACGCGCCTTAGAGTAGCTGATATAAAGCTTTACTTTAAAAAGCTTGTCGGCACCGCCTATTTCCACATTGGCAAAACCACCGTAGGCGGTAGCAAGGTTTTGTATTGCAGAAAGGCTTACGTTTTCCAAATCGTTTTCCCAATCCAAAAGCTGGCTTTCGCTATATGACGAATTGGAGGAGGTGTTTGTTTCGGCGCTTATTATAAACCATGTGCTTACTCCCTCGGCGGTTATGTGAATATGCGCAGGCAAATCGGAGCCTTGTGCATCACAGTGGTGGGAAAGCTGGGCGCAGAGAGCCGAAAACAAGCAGTTTAAATCAAGGGGAGGCATGCAAAGCCATGTGGGTATCAGCACATTGGCGTCGAAAGCAATTCCCCTTGCCATACATTCGTTGGCAAGCTCTTGCAAAGCGGCGTCTACAAGCATATTGTTGGAAAACTGGTTATGCACAAGGATATCGTCCTGTATGGAATGATCCATTTCTTCTAAAAGAGCAAGGGCATTTTGCCCGTCGCCATGCTGCAAAAGCGAGCGAATTACGCCGATAAGCTTGTTGTAATCGTGCTTAAAGGTGCGAATACTGGCAGAATATGTAGAAAATGCGCGGTAGTGCAAAAGCTGCCTTTTCAAAAGCGCCTCAAGTGGCTGCAATTTGCGGGATTTTAAAATCCAATTGCAGGATTTAATACAGTGCCAAAGTATCACGTAAAAGCTTGTAAGCGTGAGCATCGCCCCAAGCATATGCACAAAGGAAAACCATCTTAAATTAAAGCTGTAATAAAACGCCATAGAGCAATATACCTGATAAAAAAACATTATACTGCCAATAAAAGATATAAAACCCATATATTTTTTTTGTGTGAAAAGCGTCTGCACTATGTTAAGCTTTCGGTGCGTATATGCCGAAGCAAGTATAATTATCACTACGATAACAAGGCTGTATATTATAGTTTCAAGGCGCAGCTTTGGCAATTGGATAGAGTTTATAATGGCTTCGCCCGTAAAGGTGGATACTGCGGTTACCACAATAGCACGCACGCATATAAAGGTAAGCATAATCCATACTGTATTCACCGATATCACATGCACGCTTTCTTGCGTAAGCAGCAAAAGGCAAGCGAATACGATAATGAAAAGCATGATATAGGCAATGGAAATATGCACATTATAAACGGCAACGGAAGTAAAAAAAGCCGAAAACACTATGCTTTGCACTACATACAATGCCTTATTCCGAAGGGGCTTGCCAGTACCGAATATGTCGCGGCTTTTATATATGGCGGCAAAAAACAATAAATAAAGAGCGAAACAAACAACGTATAATATCATTATATCGCCCATTTGCATCGCCCCCTTATTTGTAAATCCGCAGCTATAGCATCACGGATTTGCTTTCTAAATATTCTGAAAAGCTATGGCGCAAATCTTTTAAATATTTGCTGCCTATGGGCAATGTGTGCCCGTTGGTAAGCTCTATATCACAGTTGGATATGGAGCGAATATGTTTAAGGTTTACCACAAAGGAGCGATGACAGCGTACAAAATACTTTTTTTCAAGCTGCTTTTCCACCACGGCTATTTGCGAATAAAAGCTTACATGCTCTGTGGCTGTGTATAAAAACACTTGCCTTATACGCACCTCGAAATAAAGTATATCCTCCAGCGGCACGCGGTTTACCTTGCCTTGAGTTTCAAACACAAAGGATTGGGTTTGGTGGTTTTTAGTAAGGGCAATTGCCTTTAAAAATACTTGGCAAAATTTATCGTCGGTGGTATCTTGCTTTATAATGTAATGTAGCGGCATCACGTCGAACGCCTCAAGGGCATGGTCTTTACTGGAGGTAAGGAAAATTATCTGCCCTGCAAAGCCTATGTTGCGCAGGGCGCGTGCAGTTTCGATGCCGTCCAGCTTTCCCGTTAGCATGTCCAGATATACAATATCAAAATTGCACAGCACATCGTCCGCCTCGAACAAAAGCTGTTCTCCGCTGGAATAGGTGCATATTTGCAAGGCTATCTTTTCAGATGCGCCAATTTTGGAGATGATATCCGCATATTGTTTAAGAGCTTGCTCGTTGTCGTCACAAAGGCAAATATTAAACATGCTTTGTCCTTTCTTTTGTTGAGTGAATGTAATTATTATAGCCTTTTTTCACATGGATAGCAATAAAAAATCGCGTTAAGACAGGCGCAAAATGCTATAAATTTGCAAAATATATATCAACTTGTACTTTGTTTGAAAATTCTACATGTCAAGGAAAGCTGCTATATATCGGCTAAAGCATTGTTCTTGACGTAAAAATGCAAAGTATATTTTTTAAACCCGGCGTACCAAGCATCAGCTCCTCTGCCGCGCAAAGCACAGCCCCCGAGGCGGCGCCCGCAGGCATGCCGTCTTTATGCAAAAGCTCTTTGGCGGTATCGCCTGCGGCAATGCTGGTAACGGCTATCACCTTATCTACAATATATGGATTGTAGTTTTCGGGCACAAAGCCGGCGCCAATGCCGCTTATGGCGTGTGGCCCTATAATTCCACCGCTGATTGCCATGCTTTCGTATGGCTCTACAGCTATAATTTTCACGTCAGGCAGCCACGCTTTTAAATGCTCGCCAACGCCTGTTATCGTGCCGCCGCTACCTACGCCTATTACTACGGCGTCCAGATCCTCGCCCATTTGCTCTTTAATGGCGGGGCCTGTAATTCTGCGATGAAATTCGGGGTTTAAATCGTTTTCAAAATAATTGATATAATATGCATTTACGTTTTTGGCAAGCTCGGCGGCGGTGGCGCACATACGGCTGCGCTGTGGCAGCTCGGTGATAAGCTTTGCGCCAAAGCCCTCTAGGGTAAGCCGCTTTTGTATGTCTATGTCTGCAGGTACTACAAGATACAATGGGTGCGCAAGCTCGCTGCAAGCGGCGGCAAGGGATATGCCAAAGCTACCGCCGGACGCCTCTGCCACAGCTTGCCCCTCCGCCAAAAGCCCTTTTTCTTTGGCGAGGGAAAGCATGCCATAGGCAAGCGCGTCTGTAGACGAGCCTGTAACGCCGCCAAAATTAAGATATGCCGAAAGCTTGCCGCTGATATTGTGCCTTGCGGCATATGCATCAAGAGAAACAATGGGGCAGCTAAATAAGCCCCTTGAAAAACTGCTTAAATGCTCCAATAAATCCTCGCCCCTTTTTGTTTTAATTGTGCATGCGCGATAGCACGCACATAGGATAAGTTTTTAATGAACAAGGCTTTAGCCTTGTTTTATTTATATAGTATATTGTATCATATATTGTAATAAAGTGGACGAAAATTTGTGCTTTTTAAAGAAGATTGTGCAAAGTTTCGGCATGTGGATATTTTATCTTGACATTTATACCATGATAGGTTATAATAACTACTAGTGTAAAGCAAATCGCTTTACACTAGTGCTTTTGAAGGTGGGGAGAATTAATTGGCGAAAAACTTAGACATTTCGTTTTTGTTGGATTTTTACGGCGATGTGCTTACAGATAAACAGCGCGAGGTAATGCAGCAATATTATAACGACGATCTTTCTCTTTCCGAAATTGCAGAAAACTTTTCTATTACGCGGCAAGGCGTGCGAGATTCCATAAAGCGTGGAGAGGGTACTATTCTGGAGCTTGAGCAGAAAATAGGCTTTGCAAAGCGTTATCGTGCAGTGCAAGAAGGCATTGCGGAGCTAGAGCATCTTACGCGCGAGATTAATTTTATAAACGGAAACAACTATAATATGTCGGAGGAAATTAAAAAAGCCACCGATAATATGCTGGAGATAATATCTAAAATAAGTGATATTGAAGACAGCGAGACATAAAGGGCTGATATCCTGTTATCTGTATCGCAACTTGACTTATTATTGTCTTTGTGTACAACCTTTTGTCAAG
>JAVWZM010000032.1:10925-23526 GCA_036661035.1 Oscillospiraceae bacterium | reverse complement strand
AAAGTTGGTCTTTATACGGCTTTGGCACAACGGTTGGATCTGTTAAATCCGGCGCGGTTGTGTGTAGCTTATAGAAAATATGCGCATCTGCCGTGCCGCATTTCAGCTGCACCTGTGTGCCTGCCAATACACTGCCCTGAGAGGGAGAAACATACACGGTATTCACCTGTGACGGCGGCTGATAGGTAAACTGTGCTGCCTCGCTGTCCACAAAGGAATTGTCGTTTGAGTGTGCAACGGCGCGCACTGTAAATAATGTGTTTGCCCTGTCCGGCATAGTAATTCCCACAGCATCATCATATAGCATTGTTGCAGGCTTGTTTGCGGGTATGCTACCGTTTTTTACCCATGCAATATAGTCTTGCGGTACCGGAATACTATTGTTTACTGTGTAATAAATGCTTGTGTTTACCGTGGAGGACGCAAGGCTGATAAACGAGCCGGGCGCCAGCATAGTAAAGCTTGTATCGCTTGTTGCCGGTATAGCCAAGGGCTTAGCGGCGGCTTTGAATATAGTATATTCAAAGCTTGCTACTGCGCTGTTGGAATATGCTTCCAATTCGCTTAAAGCCACTGCGTTTACCGTTATGGTTTTATCGGCTTCTCCCGTAAGAATGATAGGTACAGGGTTAATATACGTAACTGTCGCAGTGGTGATGCCGCTTTCTGTTTTGGTTAAAACACGGCGCTGACCATATTGACAAAGCGTGCCGGATTTATCTATATCCGTTGCACCTGCGCCCAGTTTATAGCGGATAATCGGCAAAGAATACGCTTCGTTACTTTGGTCTACATTGTAGCTAATATATTCTGTGCCGTTTATGGGTTTATCTGTGCCGATAAGCGTTAAGCCTTTATCGGTGTCGGCGCTGCCGTCTTTTCCGTCGTTGTATTTTATCCTTGCCGCAGAGATTTTGCCGATGCTGTTCAGCTGAGCAATCGCGGTATCGGATAGGCTTAAAAGCAGCACTTCGCCGGGAGGCACACGCTTGCCTGTAGGTATACTTGCCGCAGGTGCTTTAAGCACTTGCTTTGTGTGTACGCGGTAGGTACTTACCGGGGAATCCAGCAAGGTTTTATCGCTGTGGAACACCGCTTTTACCTCTATAAAGTCGCGGCCGGAAATGGTAGGTAAGGTAAAAGGCTTTGTTTCATCATAGGCTTGCCCCTTGCCATAGCGATATGCGTTGGCATTGCTGGCACTTGGCACAGAGGAGTTTACCGTGAAGTAAATAAGCCCCTCCGCAAGACTGGCGTGTGTAAACTTTATTTCGCTGCTATCGGGATAGGTACTGGCGTCGCTATGGTCTGCCCCTGCCACCAAAAGCTTTGGTGCATATGGCTGTGGCAGGTTGCTATCGTTTGAATATTCCACATAATCTTCGTCGCTTACTGTCTTGCCTTTTTCGTATGCTATTGCCCTTACTACCAGCTTTGTGGTTTTTTCGGGGAAGGGCAACACAGTGTTTACCGTATATTCCTTTGTTATTGTGGCATCTACAGGGTTCCCTGTTGCGTCTAACTCCGGATGCACAGGCTGTGCTCCCGGACGAGGATCCTCTGTCCATGTATAGAACACCTTAGTACCTGTCGGTACGTTAATGGTAACACCGTTTGATATTATACCTGTGCCCCGCGGGAATATTGTGGGGCGAGGGGAAACATTGCCTTTTACCGAGCTTAGTGCTTTAGCGGCCACAAAGCGCGAGTTTTCGCCATTTTCGCCGAAACGATCCTTCGCGGCAAAGATATTAACAGATATTCTGCCTGCCGCAATGTAATCTACCGTATTTTCTTGATAAACGACATTCTTCTTTGTTAAAATCGTCTTTAGCGTAAGCGGAGTGCCACTGTCCAGCAAAGCGCCCTTATCCGTTGTGTCACTTGTGTAATACATTGTGCCTGTGTCTATGGTTGTGGGCGCGTAGCCCGCCGCAGGTTTGTTTTGCACCTTTAAAACAGCCGATGTTTCCCCTGCCTTAACAGCCAAATCATATTGGCTTGTTGTGCTTAACAGCATTGCGCTACCGTCGGTAGGTGCAGCCACCACCAAAAGCATGGGGTTTTTTAATTCCTCCGCATCTGTTATAGAAACCATGCTGTAATACTCTTTATATCCTCCGACAGTTTCCAGCTGCTTTGTGCTTGTGTACACGGCCACATCCATGGCTGTGGCCAATTTATAATAAAGCTTTGTGCCGATTACGGCGGTCATGGTAATTGTCTTTTCTTTGATTGTGGTAGTTGAACCCACATCGTATGTTACGCCCGCTTTAACATCACCGGTAAACGGCTCTATTCGCCCTTTTATAGGTGCGGTCATTGTAAAACTCCACAGAGCATCTGCCGCCGGCTGATAACCCGCAACCTTGTTTAGCTCTGCATAATTTGGATCCATTGTTAAAGAGCCGTCTTTTATTGCTGCTGTATCTGACGCATCTATCGCGGAAGTAGTGGGGGCCTCATTTACAAGCCACTTTAGGTTTGGGCATTTCTGATTAGTATTTGCCCATTCCGCGCCCATTCTTTCGGCTGTTATAGTATTTATATTGCCCACATAGCCGTCATTTAAGATTATCGATTTATTCGTCTCAAGGGAGAAGGTGGTATTGCCAAAGCTGTTTAACATTGTTCCCTTAGATTGTGCTATTACTGCAGCGGTTCCCCATCCCATAAAGGATGGCTGCTCCTCCGCAATTCCCGTGTCTGCAAGATGCGCCAGATTCGTCCCCCGTAAACTGACTGCCGACCCTTTTACATACATGTTTTCAAGGGAATAGGCACTGGCTGTAATTCCTCCCGCGCCCGTATACTGTGTATTGACGCCGGGGTTGGCGCCTGAGTTGTGTGCCTCAATTTGCTGGTTTATACTAATACAGTTTTTTGTCGTTGCCTGAGCGCTTATCACGCCAAATAAACCACCGACTAACATACTGGCTATTCCATTCCAAGTGTTATTCATCGACGCTGACCACGCTTTTACATTAACGTCTGAATAGCAGCCTTCTGCGGCTGCCTGAGCCTCCACCATACCCACCATAGAGCCAACTGCTATATATTTGCTCATATACGCTGTATCTACGATGCCCAGGTTATTTCGATATAAAACCGAGCCGCCGCCAACAAGCGCGCAGTTTGTCATTTTTGCAGTATTTGACATTCTGCCCACAAGCACACCAAAATTGATAACGTTAGTGCTCTTGTTGCAATTTTTAAGATCTCTTGATACATACACCGTGCTACCCTTATTTAGCCGTACTATAAGGTTGTCAATCCTACCATTAAGTATGACATTGTGAAACAGCCCCACATCGTCGCCTAAAGGCTTAGTGTCGGTTTCGGCAAAATAGCTGTCGCCGGCGGGCAAGGTAATAGAGTGGTTTTGCCCGTTAAAAGTGCCTGAAAAGTCGTCTGCCGAGGGTATTAAGGGCGTTGTAATGCTGATATTATCGGCCAGCTTTACCGTCCAGTTTGCAAAGTTACGATCTCCGCCCGGTACACCCTTTTGGCAGTTTTTCGCAAAATATTCCCACCCGGCTTCGGTATTGATAGTAAATATTTTATTTTTAGTATCACTATCGAAATCGCCGGCCGCCTCTACCTTTAGCGCATCAAGCCCTATAAACGGTATGCCTCCAAGCAAAACCGCAAATGCAAGCAATAGCGAAACCACGCGCTTTATTTTCATATTTTATGTTCTCCTTTCGGGCGGAATATAAACTGTAAGGCTTGTGGGAAACGCTTTCCCCGTCTTTTGATATTCGCCTTGCGCCGCTGTAACAACGCTGTGCATATCAATAGCCCTGTTTTGTGACGCGGCAAGATATGCCGCCGTTAAAGCGCAGTTGCGTATGCCTGCGCCGGAAAGCTCCAGCTGCTGTGCCAATAAGGTAAAATCCAGTTGCTCTGTTGGCGCTTGTTTTGGGAAAATGCCTTGCCAAAGCTGCTCTCGCATGGCGGCGTCCGGCAAGGGGAAATGTATCATAAAATCTATACGGCGGCGAAAAGCCTCGTCGAAATTTTGCAAAAGATTGGTGGCTAAAAGTATAATGCCGTCGTATTGCTCTGTTCTTTGTAAAAGATAGGCGGTTTCTGCGTTTGCGTATCTGTCTTGCGCGTCGGAGTTTTCGCCTCGGCTTGCAAAAAGCGCGTCTGCCTCGTCGAAAAACAATATGCAATCCATGTTTTTTGCGTTGTCGAATATTTGCCCGATGTTTTTTTGCGTTTCGCCTATGTATTTGCTGATAAGCTGGGATAAATCCACCCTATATAGCGGCATGCCAAGCTCGTTTGCCACAATGCCTGCGGCTAGGGTTTTGCCTGTGCCTGACGCGCCGTAAAACAGCGCCGTAGTGCCGCGGCCATAGGGGATTTTGCCCTCAAAGCCCCAGAGCTTCCACACTGTGCTGCGCACCTTTACAAAATCGCAAAGGCGGCAAAGCTGCTGCTTTGGCTCGTATGGCAGCACCAAGTCCTCCATATGCTTATCTATTTGCAAAAGCTCTGCCGAGTGCAAAAGCGAAAGCAGATTTTCTTCTCTTAACAGGCTTGTAAGGCTTTGCTCCTTGCCCTCTGCGCGCATACGCGCCGCTGCTTTTATAAGGCGAGAGGGGCTTGTGTGATAAGTTTGTGCGGCGGCATTGCGCTCGCTTTCCTCGGTGGTTGGGAATAATATTTTTATTGCTCTTTGCCTTTCCTCTGTGGACATCGCCTTTATCTCGCGCAATAGCAAGGATTTACAGGCTGTGCCAAGGCTGCAAGAGCTTTCGGTAGAGGCAACAAGCAACACATCAAACCAATTAAAAAGGCCTTTCAGTAAATTTTCCGATGCATTTGTGTAGTTGGTAAGGGCAACCATTGCGCCATAAAGGAGCGCAAGCCCCGCTATAATTGGCGTGTCCGAAAGGGTGGCGGCGGCGCAGTCTATACTAAGCAGTAGGCAGCCGCGCATATGGACAAGCTCTTTTTGTAAAAAGCTTTTGCCTGTGCCTGCTTCGCCCCAAAACACTATTGCCGACGGCAATAGCTGGCTGTTTTTTGCACATTTGTCTAAAAATGTATTTGCATCGCGCAATATATCTTCGCCGTGCAAAATAGGCTCTGCACCTGTATTAATCTTTGCATATGGCGGCATCACGGCTGTGCGCCCAAGCAAGATGCAGCATGCAGTTACTATCAGCGTGTCGGGCTGTGTGCAGAACAAAAACGAAATTTCTCTTTCTTCGCTGCGCAATGCAAGCGCCCTTGAAAAATCGGCTATCCAAGCCCCATCATGAAAGCTTTTCCCCATGCAAAAAAGCCAAAGGCAATTTGCGAGAATAAGCTGTTCTGTTTCGTCCAGCTCAAATGCCTCGCTTATATTAAAAAACGTGGCAAGCTGCATATTTTCTTGCCTATTACTGCGCAAAGCGTTAAGCTGCTGCACAAGCAAAGGGCCGTCGTTAAATTCTGCCAAGCTGCCTAGCTGCATCAGTGAAGAAACTAATTCGGTTGTATTTTCCCATTTGTTCATGCTGCACACTCCGATTTATTTCTTTTTGTCCTTATCGTCTTTTGGCGTAATAGGTGCGGCGTTTTCTGCCTGCTGAACAAAGCTTGCTTTTTTGTCGCGATAGTATTCAAACATTTTGTGCTTTTGCAAATCGAACACAAGATTAACCCTGTGGAAAAACCATTGTTCGCGACTCTCCTTGCGCATAATAAGCGAATTTATATCGTTTTGCTCGTGGGATAGGGCAACGCGCCTTGCGCGCACAATGCGCAGCTCCTCGGCGTCAGAGCGTTTATACTGTAAAGCATGCTCCTCGCTTTGCAAGGCTTTCTGATTTTCGTTTTCCTCGCTTTGCTCTTGCTTATCTTCGTGTGCGCTTAGAAACGGCAAGGTCTTGCGCAGCGCACCTGTGTTTGTATTGTGTAAATGCGGCGCGACCGATTGCTCGTTCCATGGCTTATTTTCCGCCTTGTAAAGCACCACCGCGCTGTCTTGGCGGCGGCGCGAAACGAAGGCTTTGTTTGGGTTGCCTGTTTTCCGTTCGCCCATTTGGCGGCTTTCGTTCATAACATGCTGTTCTTCACCGGCAGCTGTATCAAAAATAGAGGTTTTAATATTGGCGAATAAAAAGCTTTGCCCCTTTTCCGGATTGTACCCCATTTGAATTGTGCCGAATATGCTGTCTAGTTTCATTAGCCTGTCGCAGCCGAAAAAGCCTTCTGCGCTTTCGTCTTGCTGATAGCCTTCCATTTTTTCGTGCTGCATAAAATGGCTTTGTGTTAAATGCATTGGCACGGTTATTCTGGCAAGCTGTTCTTTACGCTCTGCCTTTTGCATTAAAAGCTGCTTATCCAAAATTGCACCGCCTTTTCTTGCATAGTAGTTATCATAAGTCAAGTTGTTTTATCTACAATAACACGGTATTAAATCAATTTGTACTAGCCAAAAGTATTGGTTTTTGAAATTATTTTTGTTTTTATGACTACAGCAATTTTACTTTTGACTATCTTGCTAAAAGCCACGTCTTTGCTGTATGCAACTTGACAAAAGGTTGTTTACAAAGACAATATATGTCAAGTTGCGATACAGCAATTTTACTTTTGACTATCTCGCTAAAAGCCACGTCTTTGCTGTATGCAACTTGACAAAAGGTTGTTTACAAAGACAATATATGTCAAGTTGCGATTTCTATAGCAGATTAAGATTTTTTGCCGCATTTACTGCCGCAGTACGGTTTTGCACTTGCAGCTTTTCAAACAGATTTGCAAGGTGAAACTTCACCGTGGGCAGCTTGATGTTTAGCATGTCGCTTATTTCTTTATTTGGTTTGCCTTCCATCAGCAAATGCAAAATCTGTATTTCCATGGCTGTAAGCTCGCAGCTTTGCTCGCTTTTTTCCACACGGGTATAAAGCGCAGGGCGCAGCATTGCATAGCTTTGAGTTGTTTCCAATACCTTGTGTAAATATTTTTCGGATATATCCTCGGTAAATGTGCTTTCCTTACATGCCTGCGAAAGCAAGCGCAGCATCACCGCGCCTCTGTCGGCAATTACCCTTATGTATTTATACGGCTCTGCAATTTGCAATGCCTCTTTTAATTTATCCAATGCGCGCTCTCTGTCGTTTAAAAGCTCGCAAGCTACGGCGCAATGGGCAAGACATTCGATAGTGTCCAATGGGTAAAAATCTTCCCGCAATGTAATCTGCAAGCACTCAAGCAAGGTTATGGCGTCCCGTGGACGGCCAAGGGCAATCATTGCCTCTGCCTTTGTCATTAGCTCGTAGCTGTTTGCGTGGGTGCAGTGCAGCTCGTCTTCTTCGCAGGTTTCCAGCCATGCCGCCACAGGCTCCAAACGCCCCACGTGGATATCCAGCTTTGTGCGCAAGGCATTGTATGCAGGCAAAAGCTGCGTGGAGGAGGTTTCGTCGATAAGACGTTTCATGTTTACAAAAAGCTCGGTTATGCGCTTTTCGTCGGTAGCGCTTGCAAAATTTATGCGCATCAAAAGCGCCATACCTGCAAATACCACCTCGGTAATATTGCTTGAAAGCGCCGAGGCTACTTCTTCGGCTGCGGCGTTAAGGCTATTGTATTCATATAAAAGCTCCGCCACCGCCGCTGAGGATATGCCGTGCTTTTTATCGTTAAGCAGCACTGTAAGCATAGGCTCTACAATGCTTGCAACGGCACGGTAGTTTTTGCCCCATTCCGACAAATCCTTTGCGCCGCGCAGCACGCTTGGGCGCCCTAATGTGGCAGATAAAGGCATCGGCGAGGGCATTTTGTTGCGTCCGCCATATTCGTTGAACAAAATAGCAAAGAGCAAAAGCATATGTGCGTTGTCGGTATTGGGCAGCATCAGCCCTGCGCAGCATAGGTATTGCGAGGCAATGTCCCTCTCCTTGCTGCCGTCTTTATACCCGTCGCGTAGTAGCGCAAGCCGCGCATACCATTTGCGCGCCTCGATAAATCTATCGTAGTGTAAATCCACACATAATGCCACAAGGCATGCGTGGGGCGACGCTGTCACTGCACCTTCGGGAATAAGCTTTAAGCATTTTTCCGTTTGGCAAATTGCCGCCGCATCAAGATGCATAATATCTTGTGCGCATATCATATCTAGCGCTGTTGTGTAGTTTTTACCCTCTATATGTTTTTGAACATCTTCAAATACTATCATTTTTCAATTCTCCGTTTCAAAAGTTTATATACAGCAATTTTACTTTTGCTTGTCCTACTCAAAGCCCCGTCTTTGCTGTATGCAGCTTGACAAAATGCTCGAGTACAAAGACAATAATAAGTCAAGTTTCGACAATACACTGTGCCAGTGCTTTTGCAAGCTGTTCTGCCTTTACGGGCATGCGTAAAAATGTAGTTACAAATAAGCGATAACTTTGAAGTGCAAACACATCGTCATCAGAGCACCAAATAAGCGGCACCTTGGCATCAAGATTTCGCACGCCAAGCACTGCCTCCATACCAAGAGCGCCGGGCAGAGCCACCACCACCGCGTCATAGCAGCCGCTGCGTATACGATATAATAAGTCTTCACGGCGGTGATACCATTCTTGCGTAATGAAGCTATGTGCGTTATCGGAGCATTGCTCTATGCCGCAGCGCAGCGCAGGTTCTTCTGCTTCATCACACAAGAACAAACATCTAAACTCCATCTTGCGCCTCCTTTGTCTGCTCTTTCGACTTTAAATTATCACAATCGAATTATTTTTTAAATAGCTTTGGGGTGAAAGTCATTTTTTTGCCGTGAAAGTCATTTTTTACACATTTTAATGTTATACATTGATTTTTTTAGTTTAATCGCTATAATAAAAGTAGCAATATATTTTGAGAGGAGGTGCCACTGTATGCAAATTGCCATTGTAGACGACTGCGAGCAAGACATCGCAGAGCTTGCACAAATGCTGGAAAAATACTCGGGAACAAATAAATTGGCGGTTCAAGTACAGCGTTTTTCTTCTGCCGAAAATTTACTTGAGGCACTTTCTCAATACAAATTTGAAATTATTTTTTTGGATATATACATGGGCGGTATGGACGGTATGCAAGCCGCCAGAGCTGTGTATAAGGCAGATCCTGCATGCAAACTGATTTTTTCTACCACAAGCCATGCCCACGCTATAACAAGCTACGAGGTGCATGCGGCGTATTATCTTACAAAGCCGCTGGATTTTGCGCAATTTTGCAGCGCTATGGACGCCGCCTGTGCCACGCTTTTGTGCGACAACCGTTGCATTGCGCTGCACTGCGCAGGCATACCATGGGATTTGCTTTTGCGCGATATCGCCTATGTAGATTGCGGTGCAGAGCATACCCAACTGCATCTTACAAACCGCACTATCACCGTGGACGAAAAATCCTCCGAGGTTTTATTGGAACTGGCGCGTGACGAACGGTTTTTAAGCTGCAACCGCAATGTTATGATAAATATGGATTATATTGTCAAAACACAGGATAACGATTTCCTTTTAAATAACGGGCAAACAGTGCCCATTCGCCAGCGCGGCAGGGCCCTTGTAAAGCGCGCGTTTTTACAATATTCCTTGCGTGGGCTTAAGAAAGGAGCAGGCATATGAAGCGTTTATTATCATGCGTCCTTTCCATGCTGCTTATTGTCGGCACTGCTCCCGTTGCCTTGGCTATGATGATGCCGCCTCCTGGTATTGGCATGCTACCGCCACCGTCTGCGCCTGTTACTTTTGTTGCAATTTGCCCCAATTATAACGGCCGCGAATATCGTATGCTTACTTTAAACCAAGGCGAGCCCCTTTCGGCGCTTAGCGCGCAATTGCAAAATGATTTATCTGTGATAAATTGCCAAATAGAGCAAGCCGATCCCGCGGGAGAGCCGCAATATGATTTTTGCCCTGTAACATGGGATTTATCTCAAACTACAGACACAACCGTGCCCGGACGCATTGAGATACATGGCACATTAACGCCCGAAGCTAACCAGTCTTTAGCCACCACCTTATCCCCTGATATTACATGGCAAGCTGTAGTTAAAGGGGAGCGAGCAGGCGGGGCTGAGGTGCTAAAAGATATAATAGTTAATTTTTCGCAAAACGAAAGCATAGCACTTGGCAAAAAGCCGAGTAACCGCACCACAAATGCCAAATGCATCACCTCTGTACCCGGGGAGTATTTCGACTGCGACTTTGTATGGGACTTTAGCACCGTAAGCTTTAATACCGCCGGCAAATACACCGTTACAGGCGCTCCCTCGTTGCCCCTTGGCTTTGCCTTGCCCCAAGGGTATACCGCGCCCACACGCACCGTAGTTGTGATGCCCGACGACGCTCCCGACCTTTCTGCCGCTTTGTTTGATAATGTCAACGGCGTAATAAATTGCAAATGGCTTTTTGCCCTTCCAAAGGACAATAGCGTTTTTGGCGAATATGCCGTAGACAAAGGCGAATGGCTTAGCGACACAGCCGAAACATATATAAGCTATAAAGGATTTTGGGGCAATTCTCTTACTGTACATCTTAATCAGCTTACGGAAAAAACCGATTATTATTTCCGTATTCGTTACAGCGATGGCGGCGGCGAAAAGCTTTCAAATGTGCTGCATGTGCGCCTTGAAAACAAGGATTTTCTTTTGCCAAGCGGTGCCCCACCTGCCTTTGATATAGGCGGCGACCGCGACGCAGGCGATACAGGCGGCACTCCGTTACCACCACTGACGCAGCCGCCTCCAATTATTCCAACCGAGCCTGCGCCACCAACGGCGGTGCCTGTGCCACCACCTACCGCAGTGCCGCCTGTTCAAAACCCTGTGCCGCCTGTGGCTGTTTTGCCACCTGAAACAGATGTCGAAAGACAGCCTGTAATGGAAAAAGTGACCGAAAACTCCACAATGCTTTCGGGGCTGCGTTTATCACAGCTGGCGGCTTTAGACGATGTTGTTTTGTTTGAAAAGCACGGCATAGCCGTGGAGCTTTCTTCCTCTCTTTTAACGGATTTACAGCTTGAAAACGACCAGATTTTAGAAGTGTATATTGAAAAAACCAAAAATGACGGTTTTAGCCTTGATATTTATGCAAACGGCAAGGCAGTAGATGCGCTGCCGAAAACCTCGGTGTATATGCCATACGCCGCCAATGAAGGGGACGAGCTTGAATGTATTAAGCCCGACGGTACCTTTGTGGCAAATGCTTATTACGAAAAAGAAAGCGGCACCGCACATTTTGAATTGCAAGAAAGCGGTAAATATCAAATAAGACAAATAAAAGCAGCTCCTTTGCAGGCATTGCCCGAGGAGCTACCCGAAAAGCCGTCTGAGGAGCCGCCGCAAAACCCTAGCTACACAGCCGATCCCGATGCGAAGGAGCCGCAAAGCGTTTGGCCTTTCATTCTTGTTGTTGCCGCATTAAGCGTCGCCATCGGCATAAGCTTATATGCTTTAATTCTGAGGCAGCAGCATGAATAGACAAAAAAAGATAATTTGTGTTTTTTCGGCTTTTGCTCTTTCTATTTGCCTTTGCGTTTTTCTTTATCAGTACGACAATAAATATACTCATCAATCCATGCAGGCTATAAATGGTGTAATTTATCTTGAAGATGAAGATTTGGATTTAAAGAAAATAGTTTATTTAACAAGAGAATGGGAATATTTTCCGAATACTTTGCTTACTCCCGAAACCTTGCCAAAATATGACGGATATCGTAAATACGCAGATATCGGCGGCGACTCCGCCATGCCACACGGAAGTGGCACTTACCACCTTGTTTTGATGCTGCCGAATACCGAAGCTGCATATGCGCTGGAAATGCCCGAAATTTTTTCGGCGTGTAAGCTTTATATAAACGGCAAGCCGTCCATGCAGCTTGGAAATGTAGATCCACAGCAGTATTCCGAGGGGATTTACAGCCAAGTAATCCCCTTTACAGCCTGCGGTAAAACGGAAATTCTGCTTGCAGTAAGCGATTTTTCCGCCGTGTACAGTGGGCTTACCTATCCGCCTGCATTTGGCATTGCGCAGTTTGTTTTGCAAGCGCGCACTATTCGCTTGCTTTTACATGGTGCCACTACTCTTATGGCTACTCTTGGCATTTGCCTTGCCTTTACCTTTGGCGTTAGGAGCAACCTGCGCCGTGGTATTTTATGTAATTTAATTTTTCTTTGTCTGATAGGGTACACCGGGTATCCCTTGTTTCACGCCTTGCAAATTACAAGCTTTCAGCCTTGGTACACACTTGAAACAATGTGCTTCTACGGCTTGTTATTCCTTGCTGTTTTACTGCAATGCGATTTGTACGAGGTGCGCGGTAAGGTGACCTTTTTCCTTGCCTTGCCATGCGCGCTCGGTACGATTTTTGCATTAATGCGCGTTTCGGGCGCCGCATATTGGAGCCCTCAAATCAGCGCCATTTTTTCATTTGTTTCGGTTTTGGTTAAATATTATTTTGCCATTTGTATCATTTTGCTGTCTTGCTGGGCATTATTTCACGAAAAAAGGTATTCCGTGTTATTAATGAGTGCCTCTATATCTTTTGCTGTGTTTTTGGTTTTCGACCGCTTTTTGCCTTTATATGAGCCGATTTTCGGCGGGTGGTTTGGCGAAGTGGGCGGTGTGGTTTTAACCACCGC
>JAVWZM010000032.1:0-10915 GCA_036661035.1 Oscillospiraceae bacterium | reverse complement strand
GCCTCGGCACTTTGGCTAGACGCCATGGACGCTTACCGTTTTCGCCTTACCTACGAGGGCAGCTACCATCATATGGAGCAGCGATTGCTTATGCAAAAAGAGTATTATCAGCAGCTTTCAGAGCAAATTCAGCACTCCCGAGAGGCAGCACACGATATGCGCCATCATATGCGTATCTTGCGCACCATTGCCGGCGAAAGCACGCAAAACAGCCGTTTAATTGCATATCTTGATTCTTATGAGCCGCATTTAACGCAGCAAGAAGTAAACACTTGGTCTAATCACCCTGTTGCCGATGCGATAATCGGATATTACGCGCCTGCCGCAAAACGGCTTGATGCTGTTTATGATGTGCGCCTTGCCATACCTTCTGATATTGATTTCCCCGATGACGAGCTTTGCATTTTGCTTAGCAATCTTTTGGAAAACGCAATTGAAGCCCTGTCGCGCCAACAAAATTTACCGCGTCGGATATATTTGCGCGGAGATTTTTCGGGCGGCAGATTAGGTATAGTGCTAGACAACAGCTATTCGGGTGTGTTTGTTAAACGCGACGGTAAATATATTTCGTCAAAGCACGATGGCTTTGGCATCGGCATAAGCTCTGTGTGTGCCATTGTTAAAAAATACGGCGGCCTTGTAGATTTTTCTGCAGATGCAAATACCTTTCACGCGTGCGTAATGATACCAATATCAACCACTAAAAAAGCGGAAGCTGCCCCATGCACACCTCCGTCTTAATCTTGCGACAAAAGTCGCTTTTCGCAGGTGTTTCCATAGCATTTGATAAAAGCCTTTAAAAAGCCAAGGTATTCTTTTAGGAATACCTTGGCTTAATTTCTCTTTTATGAGTGGCTTACCTCAACATTTGGCAAATAGCCTTTTTCCTTTATGAGGGGTTTACCTCAGCATTTGGCAAAGGGCCTTTCTCTTTTATGAGTGGCTTACCTCAACATTTGGCAAAGGGACAAATAAAAATGCTGCTTTTTTGCAAAAGCAGCATTTATTGTAATATGCATCGCTTTAAAAGGCGGCTGCCGTTATTTATTGGCGATAGCTTTGTTTGCCTACGTTTTAGGCTTTGCTGTTTTTGCCTGCATATCCACTAGCTGCATATGCCCACCGCGATTGGTAATATAATAGGTCATGTTAAAGGGGTATGCCTTTTCCACGCCGTCGGGCACCTGTATTACATAGTCAAAGCTGACATTACAGGAAAATTCCGTTTGCGAATACTGCTTAAATGCATCAACAACATAGTTTTCGTATCTGTCTTTTACATAAGTTTCGCCCCATGGGTTTGTGTATATGCGCACAGCCTTGTAAAAAGACGTGTGGGGGTACAGCATGCCAAGCACCGCATTAATGTTGCCGCTTTTTTTAGTGGCAAAGGGGCTGTATATTTTGGAAAAATCATTTGCAAATTTAGTTATCTGCCCTTGCAGTTCTGCGCTTATTTCCTTTTTGATAACGGCAGAGCGTTTATCCTCGCTCCAAATAACAGCGCAAGGGCATTTGTCCTTGCTTGCAACACGCAACTCGTTCGGGCTTATAAAATCGCTAATTTCATAGGTTTTCATTTTGAATACAGTGTTTTCCATATCGGAAAAATTATCTGTGATTATTTCTTCCTTTACACAGTATTTTTTGCTGATAGCTGTATCGTTTGCAAAAATATCCACATCAGAGGGTGCCGCGAACTTATAGCTTGTAAGTGGGTAGCCTGCAACCGACGCAACCTTATATTGCGGAAATCTAAATAAACTTGGCTCGCCGCTTTCTTCCAACATCACAGTGGCAATGCGTTTGTTTTCCGCCACAAATTCGTAGCTTAGCTTATGCGGCTCGCTTGTTTTAGTTTGATAAAAATACATCTTGGTAAAATCTGCATTGGCTTTATAATAATCGGAGAATTTGCCGTTTTCCAGTAAGTATGCAGGCAAATTTGTACTGTAATTTGCAATTGTTTTTGCGTCGTAGCTTTGGTATTCAGCCAAAACTTTGTTTGCAAGGTTTTCGGGGAGATTTTTTTGATAATCTGCCAAGTAAAACCAAAGCACTGCAAGCAGCAACGCTACAACCGTAGCTATAGCTATGGCAAAGCACGAAACAACCCCGATACGATGCCTTTGCGAAGGGCTGCTTTTTTCTTTAAGTTGCACCACTTGCGGGGGGTTGCTTTTTTCTTTAAGCTGAACCACTTGCGGGGGGCTGCTTTTTTCTTTAAGCTGCACCACTTGCGGGGGGTTGCTTTTTTCTTTAAGCTGAACTCTTTTCGCAGAATTACTCTTTTTGTGTAGCTGCTGCCTTTGCGAGGAACTTCTTTTTTTATTAAGCCGCCGCTTTGGCAAGGAACTGCTTTTTCTGTTAATCTGCCCCATTAGCTGTAGCCTCCGTTCGTTTAACTAAAAATGCCGTAGGCAGCTTGCGTGGCCCTGTAAGCATTGAATATGCGTTCATCACATTGCCGTCGTATATCATTAGCGACGAGGAGCCGCCGTCTAAATTGGCGGCGTTTACCGCACCGTATTCCAGCATGATATTTGCAATATCGCCATGGGTTGCGCCAAGGCTGTTTGGCTGTCTGCCGTCTACCACCAGCAAAAGCACAGCGCCATCTGCCCTTTGGCCTATGGCTGTGCGCGGGTTTAATCCGCCTGAAAGAGGCATTATTTTGCCGTCTGACACTAAGACTGGGCCAAAGCTTACCGCCTCTTGAATACCCATTTTAATAGCCTCTTGTGCAGAAAAATTGCCTGCTACAAGCTTGTGCTCTGCGTTAAACCCGATTATGGTAGGATATACGGTTTCTGTTTCGCACAGCAGCTTGCCTTTGTGGATAACCACGCCCATTGGCATGCCGCCGTGGCCCATGCCGTTAGTGTCTAAAAAGCCGCCTGCGTTAATGCCTGCAATTGCATCGCCTTGCGCAATCATATCCTCAAGCGCCATACCCTCGCCGTTAGCATCAAATGCAGGCAAGGTGGCAATCTCCATGCGTGCAGGATCCTTTACTATCATCATCTTGCCCACAAAGCTGTTGCCGCGCACTTCCTCTACAACAATGTCTTCTTCGCCCGCGTTTTCGGTGCTTGGCGCTATAGTAATTGCATCGGTATCTGTAACAGTAACAACCGCCTTTGCTTCATCGCCTTTTAATATGGTTTCTATTTCCGCCTCGCTAAAATACATGCGCGCTAAAAACTTTGCCGCGCTCGTTTCCATAACAGTAGCCACAAACAAATTGCGCGACGCCGGTGACGGCCCATAGCTGACAATGGTGGTCGCGCCAAAAAAGCCGATTAATATAAAGCAAAGCGTTACCGCCGCTATTGCCGCCGCCCTTGTTAATCGGCAGCGCCATGCAGGGGGCATGCCTTTATTCTTAGATGATCCAAGGTTGTTTTTCATGCTTTTTGCTGGCTTATTAAGCGGTGCTTTGCTTAAAAGGAAATGGCTTATTGCGTAAATACCGCCGTCTGCCAGTATTTTAACAGGCAATAAAATCCCTTCGGTAAAAATAGCACTCACTGCGCCTACCACTAGCAGCGACATTAACGCTTGCACTATGTAAAGTATACTGTTTTGCACGATGCTTTGCGTAATATTTTCTTTTGGCGAATGTCTTTTTGCAAAGAAACGAATTAATAGCGACACGCATCTTGCGGCAAATGTGCCGCAAAATACACGGGTTATTATAGCCCCCGACATCAGCTTGCATACTAACGCGAATATCGCGATATCTGCCAAAACGGAGGAAAGCATCACCAACAAAAACCGCATCAGCGGCGCGTACATGCGCGCATAATCTGTAAGCTTCATCGAATGTGCAGTTTTTTTGTTGTTCATATATATGGCGCTTATGGGTAATTCGCAAATTGGAATATTATATCGCTTTGCTTCCAAAAGCATGTTTGTTTCATACTCGTATCGTTTGCCCTTTACATTTAGAAAAACAGGCAACAGCCTATTTGGTATTGCGCGCAGGTCTGTTTGTGTATCGCTTATGTTAATATCGCAGGCGGCGGAAAACAACGCCCGCATCATTTTATTGGCAAAGCGGTTTTTAAAAGGTATGCTTTTTAAAGAAAAATCCCGAGTGCCAAGTATTAATGCATTTCCGTTATTTTCCAGTGCCTTTGCGCAAGCCACAATGCTTTCTACGTCGTGCTGCTCGTTGGCATTAATGGTAATTACGCCCAGCCGTCCCTTTTTATGTTTAAGATATCTGCGAAAGGCTGTTTTCAGCGCCTCTCCCTTGCCTTTATTTTCTTTATGGTAAATTACAATACAGCAAGGATTCTTTTTAAGCTTGTTGAAAATCGCTTTGCAGTCCTCGCTGCTACCGTCGTTTACAACAATAATCTCATCAAAGCCATTTTCGCACAGCTTATTTACAACTGTGTAAAGCTTTTCGGTGGGGTTAAATGCCGGTATAATTGCGCTTACTTTCATTATAATTACCTTTTTACCTTAATTGGTTTTTACTTCTTGTTTATCTATTTAATATAATATCAGATTTGCTGCAAAAAATCACGTATTCGGTACAGAATGTAGCTTTTAAGGTGTAAAACGCATATATACATCATGCAAATTAAACCTGCCATTTCTTGCGTATGCTTTTATGCAAAACAAAATAAATTAACCACGGCGCAGCCCTTGCAATATAGCTACCATATCATGTAATATATTAATATAGATTAAACACAAAGCATTTAAAAAACACAGAGAAAAACGAGGTTTCAGTAATGACAATTGATGTAAAAAGCCATGGCATTTTACCCGGAAATACCGCCGACAACACTTTGCCCCTGCGCCGCCTTTTGGAAGGCTTGCAAGGTAGCGAAAGCGTAGAGCTGCTTTTTGGCGAGGGCGAATATCATTTTCGCCCAAGCTATGCCACGGAGCTTTTATTATGCATACCAAACCATGACGAGGACGCCCTTAAACGGATAACATTCCCACTTATTTCGTGTAAAAATCTTTCTATAAAAGGCAATAATACAAGCTTTATTTTCCACGCAGATATTATACCTTTTTATTTGTATGCCTGCGAAAACGTGAATATAACGGGTATTTCCATAGACTATGCACAGCCCATTTATTCCGAGGCTGTCATTATATCCGCCGCGGAAAAGCAAATGGAAATTGAAATAGACAAAGAGAAATATCCTTTTATAATAAAAAACAAACGCTTGTTTTTCCCGCGTGAGGGCCGCTTGCAGCCCCTTTATCGCTGGCTTGAAATGGACGGGGAACGCAATGCACCCGTATATAAAACATTGGATTTAGCTTTTGGCGAGGAATTAAACGGGCTTACACCTGTTTTTGAGGAAAAGGAAAACGGCGTTATTACCATTACATTAAATAGCGATAAAGAGCGGTTTTTGCCCACCTCCAGAAGCGGGAATAAGCTTATTTTGCGCCATCATTTGCGCACGCACCCTGCGTTTTATGCCGCCTACTGCACCGACATAAGCATAAAAAGCACCAATGTATATCACGCAAGCGGCATGGCGTTTATTGCCGAGCATACACGCAACATTTGCCTTGACAATTTTAATGTTAAAATCAACCCCGAAAACCCACGCGTATTTACAGCCACTGCCGATGCCACACATTTTGTTTACTGCGGCGGCGTTATCAAAATCAACAATTGTCTGTTTGAAAACCAATTGGACGATCCTATTAATATCCACGGCATTTACGCAAAAATAGATACCATTTGCAGCGACGACACCATAATAGTGCAGCTTGTACACGACCAGCAAAAGGGCGTATCTATGGGCAGCATAGGCGAGAGCTTGCGTGTGCTTGATAACGAAACTATGCTGCCATATCACGAGGCAATTATAAAAAACATTCGCCCATTAAATAAAGATTTTGCGGAAATACAGCTTTCTTCCCCATGCAAAAGCATGAAACAGGGGCATGTAATCGAAAACTTGGCATTTGTACCCGATGTTGTTATTACAAATTGCGTGTTTCGTAATAATCGTGCCCGTGGGCCTTTGCTTACAAGCGGCGGCAAGGTGCTTGTGGAAAACAATTATTTCAGCGTGCCGGGTGCTGCTGTTTTGATAGAGGGCGACTGTAACAATTGGTTTGAATCCGGCGCTACTTCCGACATTACCATACAAAACAATGTTTTTGATAATTGCTCTTACGTGCCGGACTGGGGCTTTGCGCCTATACAGGTAACCCCCTCCACCATAAGGGCAGACGGCGACACTCGCTTTCACAAAAAGCTTTGCGTACAAAACAATGTTTTCAATTGCTTCGACAACCGCATTTTGTATGCGCGCCATATTGAAACCATTGAATTTACCAATAATAAAATCGCAAAAACATCTGCCTTCCCGCCAATAGATGGTGATGCTTTTCACACGGAAAACGTAAACCGGTTTTTATGCGACAATAATGACTTATAGCACATTTTTATTTTTCAAAAGCATGTTGCTTTTAACTTTACCCTCGCCTTAAAAATAACCTTGGCTAATTGATGTAATGCTTTTTTGCCGACTGCTTATCTTAAAGATTTGCAGTCGGCAGTTTTGCTTTTTACAGTTAAATTCCAATTTTCATTATCTTGTTTCTTTTTTAGCTGTATTTTGTTGAAAGTGGAAATCTTTTGCCGCATTTCGTTGACATTTTCGTTTAAAATGCTTATAATTTAGTCGTAATTGTATTGCGCTAAATATAAAATGCATATCCGAAAGGAGCTGCCAATAATGGAGAAATCTGTCGAGTCGCAATCACAAACCATACAAAAGCTTGAGGAAACCTATGCACTGGCAGCAAAGCAGTGCGGCGTAACACTTTGGCTGTTCGATTTTAAAAGCCGCACAATATATAATATTAACGACGCTACAAATATTAACAGCTTTGGCGGCATCACAGAGCTGCACAATGTGCCCGATATGTTTTACGAAAGCGGCAGTGTGCTACACCCAGATGATATTCCTGCGCATAAAGAAATGTTTGAAAAGCTTTCACGCGGAGAAAAAGCTGCAAAAAGCATTGGTCGCTGGTACATTAAAGACAGAAAAGACTGGTGCTGGTACGAGATTGCCTACAGCACTATTTTCGGCGACGACAACAAGCCCTTTAAGGCGATAGGCACAGCCGTTGACATAACAGAGCGTATCCGCTTAGAAGAACGATATAACGAAGAAATTAAATGGCGCAATATACATAATCTCGACGTGATAGGCTCCTTTAAGATGAACTTAACTAAAAACCTTTGCGGTGACGGGCAAGGGCGCAGCTATGTGATATTAGACTTGCAGGGCAGCCAAACCGTTGACAGCTTTTTCGAGTGCGAATATGCCACACATATCGACGTTGTGGCACGAGAAAAGTACAAAAAAGTGTTTAACCGCAAAAGCTTGCTTGCAAGCTACCGCGAAGGCAAATCCAGCTTTGTTGATGAGGCATATGTCACATTTGAAAACAGCAAAGCCTTTTGGATACAAATAGAGCTGGATATGTTTCAAAACCCTAAAACAAACGACATTGAGGCATATATTTACGCCCTTGATATAGACCAAAAAAAGATGGCACAAGCACTTGTAGACACCGTGGTAAATATGGATTACGATTATTTGGCTTTGCTTGACGCCGATGCCGACGACTATACTATTTTTGCCAAAACCGAAAGCAGCACTCCCCTTCCGCCTTTCCACATAAGCAGCTACGAAAAAGAAGTGGCGCAATATGCACAGGACTGCCTTGTTGAAGAAGATATTGCGCAAAATATACACGATATGTCCTATGCTAATTTATTTAAGCAGCTTGAAACACAAAATGTATATACAACCTATTGCCGCGTAAAAGAGAATGACGGGCTTATCAGCAGAAAGAAAATACAGTTTTCTTATCTTGATAAGCCGCGCAAAAAAATAATAGTGACACGCTCTGACGTTACCGCAATTTACAACGACGAGCAGATGAAAAACGAGGCTCTTAAAAATGCGCTTTTAGCAGCGCAGCAGGCAAACGCCGCCAAATCGGAATTTCTTTCCCGCATGAGCCACGAGATACGAACCCCCATGAACACAATCATCGGCATGTCCACCTTAGCCGCCTCTTGCGTAAACGATCCGGGGCAGGTTTCGTCTTATCTTTCCAAGGTTGGCATTTCTGCACGGTTTTTGCTTTCGCTTATCAACGATATTTTAGACATGTCGCGCATAGAAAGCGGCAAGGTGCTTATCCGCAACGAAAAAATACCTTTTGAGGAATTTATAAACGGCATTAACAGCATTTCCAATACTCAGGCACAGGAAAAGGGCGTGGATTACGAAGCCATAATTACAAGCTATACGGCAGACGAATATATCGGCGACGCCATGAAGCTGCAGCAGGTGCTGATAAACATTATTTCAAACGCCATTAAATTTACAAATGCAGGCGGAAAAGTGCAGTTTATTGTGCATCAAGAGAAAACCGCGAGCGGCGAAGCATTGATGAAATTTACAATAAACGATACGGGCGTTGGCATTAGCGAAGAATTTATGCCGCATCTTTTCGAGCCATTCGAGCAAGAGCTTACAGGCTCTACCACGCCATATGGCGGCACGGGGCTTGGGCTTGCCATATGCAAAAATTTAGTGGATTTAATGGGCGGCAAGATAAGCGTGACGAGCATAGAGGGCGTGGGCAGCGAATTTGTGATTGACGTAAAGCTTGGGGTTACTGGCACAATTTGCCAAGTGGCAAAGTCTGAAATGCATTTCGAAAAGCTGAAAGCTTTAATTGTGGACGACGATATTATTATTTGCAGGCACACAAAGCAAATACTGCAAGACATGAGCATGCAGGCAGAATACGTGGTTTCGGGCGCAAAGGCCATAAGTGCCGTTAAAGAAAAATGGGAAAAGCAAGAGTATTACGACATTATTCTTGTGGACTGGAAAATGCCCGATATGGACGGTATCGAAACAGCCCGTGCCATTCGCAAAATTGTGGGGCCCGATGTTACCATTATTATCATGACGGCATACGACTGGGCTGTGATTGAAACTGAGGCAAAGCAAGCAGGGGTAAATTTGCTTCTTACAAAGCCCCTGTTTAAATCCTCTCTTTGCTCCGCTTTTGAAAAAATTTACAGCGAAAAAGGCAAAGAAAAAGCTGCACTTGCCCCTGTGGAATTTAATTTCACAGGCAAAAGAGTGCTTCTTGTAGAGGACCATTTACTGAATATCGAGGTTGCGAAAAAGATGCTTACAAACAAGCATCTTGAGGTTGAGGTTGCCGAAAACGGGCTTTTGGCAATTGAAACCTTTGCGCAAAAGCCCGATAGATATTATGACGCCATTTTAATGGATATTCGCATGCCTGTTATGGACGGAATAACTGCCGCTAAATCTATTCGGCAAATGCGCAAGGCAGACGCGAAAACTGTTCCCATTATCGCCATGACGGCAAACGCATTTGATGAGGATATGGACAAAACAAAGGCAGCCGGCATGAATGCGCATTTGGCAAAGCCTATTGAGCCAACACTTTTATACCAAACTTTGCAGCACTTTTTCTGGAAAGAGGAATGATTGTATGAAAAAGTTTTCGGAAATGATACACGATTTAATTAAGCTGGCTTTACCTATTGGGCTTATTGTTACTTCTCCCTATCCCGATTATAATATTTTGTTTGCCAACGCCAAGTTTAAGGAGCTGCTTGGGTTTTCCGATGGCGATTTCCCTGCTTCGGACTTTGAATCTGCATGGGATTATATTTTTAAAGAAGATCTTGAAAGGCTGCACCAAGAGGCAAGTAAGCATCGCCAAAGCGGCGAGCCATATGAAACAGCCTACCGCGCTATTAAAAAAGACGGCAGTATAATATGGATAAACCAATATTCTCAGCATATTATAGACAGCGAAAACAAAGAGTTTGTATTTGCCTACTACACCGATATCACCAAGCAAAAAGCGCTGGAAGAAAATATCCGCAGCGGCGCAAGAAAATATGAAATGCTGATAAACTCCATACCCGGCGGCGTTGGAGTGTACCGAATAAATTCATCATTTACGCCTATTTTTATCAGCGACCGCGTATATGAGCTTTGCGGCATGACAAAAGACGAGTATGACGAGGCAACTTGCAATTCCACCCTAGACATATTTCACCCTGCCGACAGGCAAGGGCTGATTGATGCCGTCGATGTGGCGTGTTGGGAGCATAGCAAGCTTGAATACACTCACCGTGTAAGGCAAAAGAACGGCGAATATCGCTGGCTGCGAGTTTCGGGGCAAATCGTATTTGACGATAGCGACAGCTGCCCTATTTTATACACGGTTTTTACCGATGTACACGAGCAGATAAAGGCTACACAGGCACTTCGCGAAAGCGAGATGCGGTATGCCGCCGCCATAAGTGCATCTAATATCAACATTTGGGAATACGACTACAGCGCCGACACTATGACGATTTTCTCGTCGTCGCCAAAGGTGGAGGCTAAAAGCCATATTATTCCGGATTATCTTCATTCGGTAGTGAGCAATAGCCATATTCGCGACGACAGCGCGCCACTGCTGTTCGACATGATTGATCGCCTTAAAAACGGCGAGGAAGAAACATCTGCCGATTTGTGGATACGCGAGCAGCCCGACACCGCCTTTTGGTGTGAAAGAGTAACCTATACCAATATTTTTGATGATGACGGAAAGCCCATAAAGGCGTATTGCGTGGGGCACGACGTAACAAAGGAGAAAGATGCCGAAAAAATGTATCTTGACGAGCTGTCTTACAGAGAGGCAATGCAAAACGCAACAATGGCGTATATAAATGTAAACCTTACGCAAAATACTATTTTGGATTATAAGAGCAATTTTTGCGAAATAGGCGAGCAGATGCGAAACGCCAAAACCGCTCAGGACTACTTCGACTTTGTATATTCCGAAATAGTGTCGG
>JAVWZM010000031.1:0-23536 GCA_036661035.1 Oscillospiraceae bacterium | reverse complement strand
GTGCATGTTCGATAGCACGCACTTAGGACAACTTTTTATAATAAACAAGTCCGCAGACTTGTTTTATTAAAACTGTTTCGCAAAACAGTTTTAACCGTGCATGTGCGATAGCACGCACATAGGATAAACTTTTTAATAAACAAGTCCGTAGACTTGTTTATTAAATACGTGTTACTGAAATAATGTTTTTAATCTTTTTCATACGGGAAATTACAGTATTCAGATGCTCGGTATTTGTGATGCCAACCGTTAGCACCATGGTGGCGCGCCCATCGGATATTTGGCGGGCATTGATAGCGTAGCACGGCAAACGCATTTCGTTGATAAGCCCCGAAACATCGGCGAACAGGCCATCTCTGTCCATTGCCGAAACTTCTAATGTGGACTTGAAGTTTTCTTTTACGCTGTCTGCCCAATACGCGTTAAGCCAACGCGGTGCGTCGTCGCCACGAGTGCCCTCGTTTGCATTGATGCAATCTTTTTTATGAATAGATACGCCAAAACCACGGGTGATAAAGCCAACTATTTCGTCGCCCGGAAGCGGATTGCAGCATTTGGCAAATTTTACAAGGCAATTGTCTATACCCTCTACAATTACGCCCTCTGAAGATTTATGCTTTTTAATGGGAATATCAAAGATATCCTTTGGATCTTCCTCGCGCACTGCCTTGTTGTATTCTTCTTTAATTTTAACTATCAGCCTTGAAAGCTGAGTGCCGCCGTAGCCGATTGATGCATATAATTCGTCTGGGCTGTTAAGGCGCTGACGGCGCGCAATTTCCATGATAAATTCTTGATATTTCGGCTCTGATATGGTGATGAGATTGCGCCTTAATTCCTTTTCAAGAGCCGCTTTGCCCTCGATAATGTTTTCTTCCTTGCGCTCTTTTTTAAACCAATTGCGTATTTTATTGCGTGCCTCACTGGTGGTGACAATGCTAAGCCAATCTCGGCTTGGCCCCTTGTCCTTGGGGCCTGTTATTACCTCTATTATTTCGCCCGTTACCACCTTATGGTCTATTGGCACAATGCGCCCGTTTACCTTTGCGCCCACCATGCGGTTGCCCACTGCGGAATGTATCGCATAGGCAAAATCTATCACCGTTGCGCGCGCGGGCAAGTTAATCACATCGCCTTTTGGCGTAAACACAAACACTTCTTCGGGCAAAAGCTCGCTTTTAATGTCGCGCAGTAAATCGCCTGCGTCCTCGCTGTCGCGCTGGCTTTCAAGCAATTGGCGCACCCATGCGATGCGCTCCTCAAGCTTATCGCTATTGTTAATCCCTGCCTTATATTTCCAGTGGGCGGCTACGCCGTATTCGGCTGTTTGATCCATTTCCCATGTGCGTATCTGCACTTCAAAGGGTATGCCCTCGTGCCCTATTACTGTGGTATGGAGGGACTGATACATATTGGGCTTTGGCGTAGAAATATAGTCTTTAAATCTGCTTGGAATGGGGTGGTACATATCGTGTATTACGCCAAGGGCGTTATAACATTCGCCTACTGTGTTTAGGATAATGCGCACAGCATATACATCGTATATTTCTTCAAAATCGCGGTTTTGCATGTATAGCTTGCGATAGATGCCGTATACGGATTTGATGCGCTTTTTAATGGTGAAATCTTCCATGCCGTTTTCGCTGAGGCGCTCGGAAATGCGCTCGGCAATGCCTGAAACAAAGCCCTCTCCGCCCTCGCTTTTTAAATGCTGTTCAATATCGGCGTATGCCACAGGATCTAGGTGGCGCAGGCTGCGGTCTTCTAATTCCTCTTTTATGTTGCTCATGCCAAGACGGTGAGCAATAGGGGCATAAACCTCCATTGTTTCAAGCGCCTTATCTCTGCGCTTTTGCTCAGGCCAAGCGTCGGAGGTGCGCATATTATGCAAGCGGTCGCAAAGCTTTATAAGCATTACACGGATATCGTGGCTCATTGCAAGCAGCATTTTGCGCAGGTTTTCCGCCTGCTGCTCCTCAACAGAGGAAAAGGTTATTTTGCCAAGCTTGGTTACACCGTCTACCAAAACAGCCACATCGCTGCCAAAATCGGTTTTAATAGTGTCTAGCTTAATGTCGGTATCTTCCACTACATCGTGCAAAAGTGCAGCGCAAACAGAGTCGGTATCAAGGCCGAGATCCAGCAAGATTGCAGCCACATTTATTGGGTGGCTGATATAGCTTTCGCCTGATAAGCGCGACTGTCCCTCGTGCGCTTTATTTGCCACAAGGTACGCACGCTGAATTTTATCCATATCATAAGGCCTACCGGACTCGGATATAAGCCTTTCTAATTCTTCATAAGTATGAATTGCCACTTGTTATTCCTCCAAAGAGCGTAAAATACTTGCCGAAGCAAGATTCTTTTTTTCGGTAACCGGGGCTGCTATGTAAAATTCCGCTCCGTCTTTTTGTTTTTTTTCTACAAGGCCAAGCTCGCAAAGCGCGCTTAGCGACACCAGTATTTTACCTGCATTTTCACTGCCAAGCTGCGCAAACAGCGGGCGTAAATCGTTGGCAGGCAATCCACCGTCGCACACGCGCTTATATACCGCCACGGTATCTGCGCGCTGTGGCTTTATCAGAATACGCTCGTCTTGAGATATTTGTTCTTTGCAGCAAAACGCCTCGTAGCTTTGCGCCGCTTGCAAATATTTATCAGACATGCCGTAAGGACGCAGCTCTTTAATGCGTGCAGATATCATTTTGCCTTGTTTTCCGGCATATACCGAAAGGCTTACTGCGGCGTCTACGCGCGAATTTAAAGTATAGCCAAGGGCTGTAGGCGAAGTGCCGAAAATAATGCCGTATATACATGCGTTTCCACTTTTAAGGCGAATACGAGTGTGCTTGCCGTCGCTTACAGGATAAAGCGCGTCTAT
Source organism: Oscillospiraceae bacterium (assembly GCA_036661035.1). GTDB lineage: Bacteria > Bacillota > Clostridia > Oscillospirales > Ruminococcaceae > JAGPHI01. The sequence continues at coordinate 20,655 of JAVWZM010000031.1, read as the reverse complement.
TGAAGCGTTTTCAATATAGAAAAGCGGTGCCGGATTACCGTTGCCAAATGGTGCCAGCAAAGACAAGCTTTCAATATCCTCGGCAGTAAGCTTTTGTAAATCAACACGGGCATCTAAATGCAGCGGTGCGCGCACGCTGACGGGATAATTAGCATTTACAAAGACGTTGATGGCACTGCGAAAGGCAGAAATATTTTCTTCGCGCACCGAAAGGCCTGCCGCCATGGCATGGCCGCCGAAACGAATAAGCAAATCCTTACAGCCCGATATTGCGTCATAAAGCGAAATGCCCTCTACACTGCGTCCCGAGCCTTTGCCCTCGCCATTTTCATCTATTGAAATAATGATGGCAGGCTTGCCAAAGCGTTCTACAATGCGCGATGCCACTATGCCTATTACGCCTTGGTGATATCCCCTACCCTCTACCACAAGAATACGCTCGCTATGATATTTGATATCTTCAATGATTTTCTTTGATACTTCTTCTGCTATATCCTGCTCTGTTTTTTGGCGCATGGCATTGTTTTCCACCAAGGTTGCCACAAGGTCTTGTGCGCTGTCTGTATCGTCGCACAAAAGCAAATCCAAGGCTGTGTTTGCGGTATCCATTCTGCCTGCGGCGTTAAGGCGCGGCGCAATACCGTAGGAAATATTGTCGGCAGTAAGCTCTTTATCAGCAAATCCGCAAGCCTCTATAAGTGCCGCTAAGCCAGGCCTATCGGTGTTTTGCAGCACCTCTAGCCCTGCTTTTACAAGCACACGGTTTTCGCCTGTAAGCGTCATAATATCCGCCACCGTGCCAATTGCCACAAGGTCGGAATAAAAAGGCATAAGCTCGCTTGGCTCACAGCCCTCAAGGGCACAAATAAGCTTAAACGCCACGCCAACTCCGGAAAGAGCTTTAAACTCGCTTTTATCTTCGGAAAGCTGTGGGTTTACAATAGCTATGGCATTGGGTAAAACAGGCGGCGGCAAATGGTGATCTGTAACCACTACATCTATACCTTTTTCGGCGGCATATGCTATCGCCTCTATCGCCGACACGCCATTATCCACAGTTATAATTAAGTTTACGCCTTTTTCCGCCATATAATCTACCGTTTGAACAGATAGACCATAGCCGTCGTCCTCGCGGTTTGGCAGCTTATAATATACGTCGGCGCAAAGACCATCTAGATATGTGTACAAAAGCGCAGTGGCGGTAACGCCGTCTACGTCGTAATCTCCAAACACGGCAATGCGCTCGCCTTTATCTACAGCGTTTAGTATTCTTGCGCGGGCTTTATCTATATTGGCAAGCTGCATCGGCGACGACAGCGGTGTGTCTGCCTCTACAAATGCGCGCACATCGTCCGTATCTGTAAGCCCCCTGGAAGTAAGCACGTCGCAAACAAGGCGCGGCAAACCAAAAGCCTCGCTAAGCGCGGTGCTTTTCTTGCTATCGTGGTTTGCGATTTGCCATGGACGATAAAGCATTATTTTATACCCCATTTATTTTTATTTGATACAATATTTCTCGGCTATGCTTTTTGCACAGCGCAAGCCGTCTACAGCGGCAGAAACTATTCCGCCTGCATATCCGGCACCCTCGCCACAGGGATATACTCCATTTATATCTGTGCTTTCAAAGCTTTCATCTCTTGCAAGGCGTACGGGGCTTGAAGTGCGTGTTTCAACACCTGTTAATATCGCTTCGGGTGCGGCATATCCGCTAAGGCGTTTATTGAAACTAGTAAGCCCTGCGCGCAGAGCGTTTGTTAATTCGTTTGGAAAAAGTGCGCCTAAATTCGCCGCATGCACACCAAGAGGATAAGTGGGCTGTAGGGACGTAATATTCAGCTTGCCCTCGCCCTTTAAAAAGCTTTGCACATTTTCTGCAGGGGCTGCATATCTGCCGCCGCCTGCTTTAAAAGCGCTTTGCTCTAAGCTGCGCTGAAACTCTATTGCCTTTAATGCGTCGCCGTCAAAATCTGACGGGTTTACGCTTACCACTACTGCGGCATTGGCGTTTTTGCCATCTCGCGCATGCATGCTCATGCCGTTTGTTACTACAGCGTTTTCTTCGCTTGATGCAGCTACCACGCTGCCGCCGGGGCACATGCAAAAGGTGTATACACATCTGCCTCCCACATGTGCGGAAAGCTGATATTCTCCTCTTGGCAGTGCCGAATGTCCTGCCGCGTCGTGATACAGCGACTTTTCTATACTGCTTTGCAAATGCTCTGCGCGAAAGCCCACTGAAAACGGCTTTGCATTTAGGGTAAAGCCCTCTTTGTGCAGCATTGCAAAGGTATCTCTGGCAGAGTGGCCCATAGCAAGCACCAGCACACTGCAAGCAAACTCTCCATTTGATGTTCTAACTGCCGTTAGCTTGCCGTGTTCCGACTTAACGCCCGTTAAAACTGTGTTAAAATGCAATTCGCCGCCAAGAGAAATAATCTCGTTTCGGATAGATACTATTACTGCGCGCAATTTATCGGTTCCTATATGCGGCTTTTGCATATAGGCAATTTCCTGTGGTGCGCCATGCTGCAAAAACACTTCCGTTACATATTCGCACAATGGATCGTTAATACGCGTTGTAAGCTTGCCGTCTGAAAAGGTGCCTGCGCCCCCCTCGCCAAACTGAATGTTGGTGCTTGTGTTAAGGCTTGCCTTTGTCCAGAATAAATCCACAGCCTTAACGCGCTGCGACATATCCCCACCACGCTCTAAAACTATAGGGCGCAAGCCTTGCCGCGCAAGCAATAAAGCCGCAAACAGCCCTGCAGGGCCAAAGCCACACACACATACACGATTATCAAGGGGGATATTGCCTTTTGCTATGTGAAAAGGCATTTTACGCGCAAATGAAATACAAGATGCCAAGCCCTCGTATGAAGGCTCGGCATTACTGTCTTTAAGGGAAACAGCCACCGTGTAAACCATTGTTTGCTTGCCATGGCGCGCATCTACGGATATTTTAGACACCTGCGCGCTTTGCACCAAAGACGCAGAAACCCCTAAAATATCATATGCCTTTTGGTATGCATCGCCCACATCTTGTGAAAGCGGTAAACGTATATCTTTTATAAGCAGCATCAGCCATCCACCGTTGTATCGCAAAGCACAGTATAGTTCCCGCTTGCAAATATTTTACTTGAGCTTGGCACTAAAATTTGCACAGGTACATTTTGTTGGCCTGTAATTTTAGACACATTGGTTGCGTCTATCTGCGCTATAACGTTAATGGGGTTTAGTTCTTTTATTTCTTCCTTAGGGCCAATCAACACAACGTTATTCACCTTTGCTCTACTTGGCACATTCAGCGTTAGCCCTTGCGCAGTAGCGCCACTGGTGCGCACATCTGTTACATTTACAGATGTAGCTACAAGGCCATCTGTATTAAAGGTAGCTGTTACGGATAAAAGCTTATCCATATTTACAAAGCCCTCAGGCAGCGTAACCGGGAAAGAATATTCGCCGTCCATTACAAACTTGGTAAGGTCCACATATCCAATATTTAGAGTAGGCAAAGTATCCCAAAGCTTGGAGGGGCCTGCCACGCGGATTTTATTATCGGATAATTTTAAACGAGAATCAAGCCATGCAGTGTCAAAACCCGTTGGCATACCGATATACGCAATGGAAATTGGTATTTCGCGCTCCTCCAAAATAGGAATATTCACTTCTACCTGCTGCTTATCCATGGTGATAAGAGTATCCACAATAGGTGTGCCGTCTTTATCTTGCATTTCCAAGGACGCAGTTTTAATGCTGGATTCCTTGCGTTTTTCGGTGGACACTACATTGGCTACCACCTTTGCAACACGGCTTATTTCTGTAACGGGGCCGCGCAGAGTAACCTCGGCAGGCGCCGCTATAGGAGCGTCCATAAAATATCCAATATCAGGCTCTATGCCGGAAATTGCCACGGTAATCGGCATCTTTTTTTCTTCTATTTTATCAAACTGCAAAGTTACTGTACTGGGCGACATGCTTTGTACTTTATATTTTTGCGAGCCTTGCTCTTTATAATTCATCTCAAGCTCATATTTGCCTGCACCTTTTACCTGTGTGTACGACGGGTACACGGTAAAATCCTCTGCACGCAAGCTTTCCACTGCATAGCCATCGCCCTCTACAAGTACATCTACATATACCTGTGTGCGGTTTAAAATGTCTAACCCTTGGCTTTCGTAGGAGGACGAGTTGTAATCGAAATCCACAGGCACCTTGGAAATAACCTTTTGCGTTTCAGGATCGATATAAATAACCACTACAATCCATGTGATTATCGCCAAAAGTAAGGATAATATAATATTAAAGCGTTTGTCGTTAAAAAAACCTTTTGATTTTGAATTATTTTTCATCGGCTTTCCTCCCGAAAATGCTCTTTTTCTTTTTTTCGTCCGGCATTGGTGGTACTATATCGCCCTCTAGAAGGCCAAAAAGATTTTGCCTATCTAAGCGGCGTATAAGAACACCATTTTTAGCAAGAGAAATAATACCTGTTTCCTCGCTTACCACTACCACAACAGCGTCTGAATTTTCGCTCATGCCAAGGGCGGCGCGATGGCGCGTACCCATGTCTTTGCCTATTTCAAGATTGTTGGAAAGGGGCAAAAAGCAGCCGCCTGCTTCTATTTGCGCGTCACGGATAACCACAGCACCGTCGTGTAGCGGCGTGCCCTCGTAAAATATAGTGCCTAACATTTCCGGGTTAATATCCGCGTGCAGCTTTGTACCTGTTTTGATAATTTCGCTTAAATTTGTTTTGCGCTCAAACACTATTAGCGCGCCTGTGCGTGTTTCTGCCATGCGCTCCACGGCATCGCACACAGCAACCACTGCATTTTGCCAGTTGGTGCGAAGCCCTGCATCATCTTGATTAGAACGAAACAGCTTAACCGCAAAGATATTTGTGCGCCCCATTTGCTCCAGCGCGCGGCGAAGCTCCGGCTGAAACACAATAACTAGAGCCAAAAAGCCAACCTGTATTACGCCCTCTAAAAAAAACTTTAGTGTGCGCAAGCCTAAAATGTCTGCGCCGAAAAACGACACAAGCAATATTATAATTCCTTTTGCAAGCTGCGCCGCATGGGTTTGGCGCACAAGCATTATTACCTCGTATATTAAAAAGGCAACTATTAAAATATCGGCAATATCCGCAGGGCTGGGGTGAGATATTACCTTCATTGTTTTGTACCAAACATCTTGTAAGGTCTGCATTACAAGCCCCCTATTATTTATATCCGCACCTATTTTACGCCGCGGATTTATATTTGGCACGCTCTAAAACCGAAATTAGCTAATTCATCACGGATTTGGAGTGTTTTATTACTAAGCCATTAATAAGTATATCATAAAACAATATATAAAACAAAATATTTATTGTGAAAAATTTGTTCACATTTATATGAAGTTCTATTGTAAAACTGTTTTAATTATGAATATACAGCGGCACATATATAAGACAAGCTTTATTAAACAAGCAGTGCCACGGCATGTGCGGCAATGCCAAGCTCCTCGCCTGTAAAGCCAAGATGCTCCTCGGTAGTTGCCTTTACGCCAACACAGCTTATATCGCAGCCCATTGCCGCCGCCAGCTTTTGGCGCATGGTATCTATATATGGGCGCAGCTTTGGTGCTTGGCATAAAACAGTGGCGTCTACGTTGCCGATGTTAAGCCCCTCGCCTCGCACTCTTTCGCAAACTATTTTAAGCAAATCAAGGCTGTTTGCGCCTTTATATGCGTCATCATTATCGGGAAAAAGCTTGCCTATATCGCCCAGTGCCGCCGCCCCCAAAAGCGCGTCCATTATCGCATGAGCAAGCACATCTGCGTCCGAATGGCCCAAAAGCCCTGTGGTGTGCGGAATATCCACGCCGCCTAAAATAAGCTTTCGGTTTTTAACAAGACGGTGTACGTCGTAGCCGTGGCCAATACGCATTTTGCTTTCACTCCTTAAATCTTCTTTAGTGGTAATTTTGTAATTTTGATATTCGCCTTTTGTTAAGTATACGGGATATCCTGCGTTTTCAAGCAAAAGGCAATCGTCGGTAAAGTCCTTTGTGCATAAATTTGAAAGGGCTTTTTTATAAAGCAAAGTGTTAAACACCTGTGGCGTTTGCACCGCAAAAAGCTCGTCGCGGTTGGGCGTAGATTTCACCGTTCCGTCTTTATTCGATATTTTAATAGTATCTTTTACAGGCACGGCAGGTGCCGCCGCGCCATGTATAAACGCCGCTTCTATTGCCGCTGAAATAATATTTTGAGATACAAACGGACGCGCAGCATCATGAATTGCCACAAAGGCGCCGCTTGCGCAGGACACGCCATTTTGCACGGATTTAGAGCGTGTTTTCCCTCCCTGCACGGCAACGGCAGGCTTTGCGCAATGCTTAATCTCCGCCTTTACCTCGCAGATGTTTTCCCCTGCCACTACGATAATATCGTCTATATACGCGTGTGAGTCAAACGCTGCAATGCTGCGGCAAAGCACCGATTTACCGTCTATTTTATACGAAAGCTTATCAAAGCCCATGCGGCTTGAGGAGCCTGCGGCAACAATTACCGCACTTACTCTTTGCCCATTATACATTAGTTTACCCCCGATATTATAGCAACTCGACTTATTATTGTCCTTGTACTCGAGCTTTTTGTCAAGTTGCATACAGCAAAGACTTGGGCTTTTAGTAAAACAATCAAAAGTAAAATTGCTGTATAAAATTTACATAATAACAGCTTTATCTGATATTATATAACTTTTACGCATCTATGTCTATACGCGCAAAAGCAAGGCAGCAAAGCCACTTAGCTCTGCTGCCTTGCTTTTTGCCTAATGTGTTATGCGTGTCGCATTTGCTTTTTATCAAGGCGCATATGGTCGGCAATCATGGCGATAAACTCGCTGTTTGTGGGTTTTCCGCGCAAATTGTGAATGGTATACCCAAAATAGCCGTTAAGCGTATCTACATCGCCTCTGTCCCACGCCACCTCGATAGCATGGCGAATGGCGCGCTCCACGCGGCTTGCAGTGGTGCCTGAATGTTTGGCTATTTCGGGATAAAGACGCTTTGTAACAGAATTGATGTACTGTGGATCGTTCATTGTCATTAAAATAGCATCGCGCAGGAACTGATAGCCCTTAATATGCGCAGGAACGCCTATTTGATGCAGTATTTCCGTTACTGTACACTCGTCGTCTACAGGCAAAGGTTTTTCGGCTATTGTGCCGCAGGTATCCATAATGCGCTTTGCCATAACACTTGGCGCAAATGGCTTTAGAAAATAAAACTTAAAGCCGCTGCCTATCATTTCACTTTCAAGTGCATCGTTTTGAAAACTGCCCGTAACAAAAAATGTGATTTGCGAGTTTTTATGCTTGTCCTCATATCTTTGCTTTACAGCCATAGCGTCTAGCCCAGGCAAAAATGCATCTAAAAGCACCGCATCAGGCTCTATGCTTTCTAGTGCAATAAGCGCTTTCGTGCCGTCCTTCTCGCACACTTTTACCGTGATGCCAAGTGCAGACATTGTTTCTTTACACGCACGGTTTAGCTCGGGTGATTGCTCCGTCATTAGCAAGGTTAGCTTGTGTTCCATAAAATAATCCTCCAAAAATTTGATTTCTCCCTTAACTTGTTTATATCTTACCATATATTACCATATGTTGCAATACATAATTGGAAAATTATTCTATTATTTGTAATAAAAGGAATTAAGCGGCTTTTTTACTGCGAACAACATTATCTGAGGAGGCAAGCATTTTTTCTGCAAATATGCCATAACCTCGCGTTGGATCGTTAATTAATACATGGGTTACAGCCCCGATAAGATATCCGCTTTGAATAATCGGGCTGCCGCTCATGCCCTGCACTATGCCGCCTGTTTCCGATAAAAGCCGTGGATCTGTGATGTGAACTACCATATTTCGGTTGGTTTGTGTACTGCCGATATCTATTTTTTCAATTTCTACCGCGTAAAGCTTTGGGGTTTTCCCCGATATTGTTGTAAATATCTCCGCTTTGCCGGCTACAATCTCTTGCGGCATTGCTACCTCCATATTGGTGCCTTTCACGTAGCCGTACATTTTGCCGTAAACGCCTGTTTCGCCATTTAGCACTATATCTCCCATTGCCAAAGGCGATATAAAACGCCCTTTAAGCTCACCGGGCTTGCCCTGCGCGCCTGCCTCGCAGCCCGTAATTTCCACATCTACTATTTCGCCCTTGCGCAGCGAAACCGTTTCGCCTGTATCGGTATCGTGGATTGAATGGCCAAGCCCTGCGAAAACGCCGTTTTCGTTATCTACAAAAGAAAGTATGCCAATGCCCGCAGAGGAATCTCGCACCCACATGCCTGTGCGCCAAGTGTTGGTAGTTAAATCGCTTACAGCGGTAAGCTTAACACGCTTTTCCTTTCCGTCGCGCATAAACACCACCTCCGCAGGCGCACCACGCACCTTTTGCAATGCCTCGCTAACATCTTCGTTTGTTTTAGTGTCTTTTCCTGCTATGGATATCACCACATCTCCCATGCGCAGCCCTGCGGTTTTAGCCGGATTTTCATAGCCCATGCTTGTATAAATATCGCTAAAGCCCACTACCATTGCGCCGTTGGCAAACATCTTTATGCCAAATGGCGTGCCGCACACCGAAACAACGCGACGCTCCACATTTAGCGCACGCGCGGTTTTTACAGGTATTATACCGCCAATGCTTAGCTCTATATTATAAGAGTTTCCGCTTTGAGCAGACACTCTTGTATCTTGCTCTGATGCTTTCATGGTTAAAAACGGCATGCCTGCAACCTTTAATTCCACATCTTTTGCCACTAAAAATGTGTTTGGCAAAAGATTGCCTATATAATACGCAAAAATAAATACCGCCACGGCAAGCGCAGACGACAAAAAGCACACTGCCCTCAAAAATTTTCTCATAATGCCCTCCTACTATTCTTAAAAAATAGTATTTGCATAATGGGCATCAAATAAACATATCAAGCTAGTGTGCATTATAATCGTATTGGCACGCCTTTGAAACTTTTAAAATTAATGTGTACGTACATTGCGGCAAGATAAAGCTATTTAATGTACAAAGCATATTCATTCCTGTTTAAAACAGCGTTTTATTATTCTTAATAAACAAGTCTGCGGACTTGTTTATTAAAAAACTTATCCTATGTGCGTGCTATCGCACATGCACAATTAAAACTGTCGCGACAGTTTTAATAAAAAAGTAATAACAGAGCCTGCCGCCGCCGCGCAAAGTACTATAACAAAATTTACACCTGTTACGCTTGCTGTATCAAATGCCTTTTGTGCAATTGGCAAATATACGCTAAGCACCGCAGATACTGCTGATGCCGCCACAGCAAGCAGCAGCCACGGATTGCCCGTAATTTTCAGTTTGTCGCCTCTACATTCAAATATGTGTAGCATTTGCGAAAAAACTATGGTTAAAAAGCATGCGCTACGTGCTATAGGCAAATCTGCACCTAATGCGAGTACCAGCCAATACGCTCCGCTTGACGCTAGAGCAAGCATTGTGCCGCGCACTAATATGATGCGCATTAATCCATGGGAAAACAGCCCCTCATTTTTTGGGCGGGGAGGCTTTGTCATAATATCTTCTCCCGGCGGCTCAAGGCCCAAGGCTATGGCAGGCAAGCCGTCTGTAAACAGGTTCACAAGCAGAATTTGTATAGGCAAAAGCGATACGGGCAAGCCTAACAGCATGCCCATAAGCATGCCTAGCACTTCGCCTAAATTACTTGTGAGCAAAAAGCGAATGAAGCGGCGAATGTTTTGATATATTACTCGCCCCTCCTCCACGGCGGAAACAATGGTGGCGAAATTATCGTCCAATATCACAACGCCTGACGCCTCTTTTGTAACATCTGTTCCTGATATACCCATAGCTACGCCAATATCCGCCTCCTTTACAGCAGGCGCGTCGTTTACGCCGTCCCCTGTCATTGCCACTACCTGCCCTGCCGCTTTGTATGCGCGCACTATGCGCAGCTTATGGGCAGGGCTTACCCTTGCGTAAACACTGGTTTGCATTGCCACGGCAGCAAGCTGCATATCGGTTAATGTGTCCAGCTCTGCGCCGCTAAGCACATTATCGCCGCTTCGATAAATGCCCACCTCGCGCGCTATGGCAACGGCGGTGTCGCGGTGGTCGCCTGTAATCATCACAGGGCGTATGCCTGCCTTACGGCATAAGCGCACGGCAGGTTTCACTTCCATGCGCGGCGGATCTATCATTGCCATAAAGCCTAAAAACGTCATGTTGGTTTCGCCGCGTTCAGGCGAAGCGCTTGCGGCAAAAGCAAGCACTCGCAATGCATTTTGCCCCATATTGTGCAAGGTTTTTGCAAGGTTTTCTCTGTCTTGTTTTAAAAGCGGACGCTTTGCGCCGCATATTAATATATGTGTGCATCTATCTAAAAGCACATCGGGCGCACCTTTGCAAAACAACATGGCTTTACCGTCGTAAGCCGCCGTAACACTCATTAGCTTTCTAATGGAATTAAACGGAGTTTCGCTTATTATTTTCCATTTTTTAAATAATGCAATTTTAAAATAACCTGCTTTTGCGGCGGCAATCAAAATAGCGGTTTCTGTGGCGTCGCCCATTACATTATATATTGTATCGCTTTTTTCTATCTCCGCACCGTTGCACAAAACAGCACAGGCGAAAAAGTCCTCGGCGTTTTTTATCATGCCGCATTTAATGCCGTCCTTAATATATTCCCCCTTGCAGGTATAGCCGTTACCTGTTACCTGCAAGCTACATTCATTTATATATATTTCTTTCACTGTCATTTTGTTTTGAGTTACCGTACCTGTTTTATCGGTGCATATTACAGCGGCACAGCCAAGCGTTTCTACCGCATGCAGCTTGCGTATCACTGCGCCCTTACGCAATATTCGCCCTACGGAAAGGGCAAGTGTAATTGTAACTATGGCAGGCAAGCCCTCAGGGATAGCCGCCACCGCAAGTGAAATGCCCGTAAGGAGCATTTCCAGAAAATCGTTACCTTGCAAATATCCTAAAAACCCTACTGCAAGGCAGATTACAACACATGCAATTGCCACAAATTTGCCAAGCTGCTTTAGCTTTATCTGCAATGGTGTAGGCTCTTCCTCTGTTTCTTCCATTAGGGTTGCTATCTTGCCCATCTCGGTTTGCATGCCTGTTGCCTCGGCTGTGCCTTCGCCACGCCCTGCCGCCACTATGCAGCCCATAAAAAGCTTATCCTTTACCGCTTTATGTACAGGCGCGCTCTCGCCCGTAAGCATGGATTCGTCACACGCAAGCTGTACACTTTCTTCGCAAATGCAATCTGCCGCAAGCTTATCGCCCGCCTCAAATGCTATTAAATCCCCCTGCACCACATCTTGCGCGCTTATCTCGCAAAGTCGGCCGTCGCGGTACACCCTTGCCATGGGAGCAGATAAATCTTTTAGCGACTGCAAGGTTTTTTCGGTGCGATATTCTTGAAAAAAGCCCATTGCGGCATTTATCAAAACTATGGCTATGATAGTAATTGCCTCGCGCCCCTGCCCCATTGCCACGCTTATCAGTGTGGCAATGGCCAATATTATAATCATTAAATCCTTAAACTGCGAAAAGAACATTGCGGCTATTGATGTGCCTTTTTTGCCGCTTAAACGGTTCGCTCCGTATTTTAAAAGCCTTTTTTCCGCCTCTTTGCTTGTAAGCCCTTTCACTGCCGCCATATTATTTCTACTCCCTTTACATCGATTTTAAAATATCACATACCATAAGTTGAGTTGCTATATATTTATGTTATGGCGGCATAGGGTATTCTTTAACTTTATTCAATCTTTCTATCATCAAATTGAAGAATTATACTTTTCTGTTTCGTATTATGTACGACAGGATAAAATGCATTAATGCAATAAGGAGATAAATTAAAATGTTAATAAATATTTTAAAAATATTGACAGAGGTACTATTCGCAGTAAGCGTGCCGCTTACAATTTACGGCATATATTTCGTAATAATGGCAATGTTGAGTTTCAAAAAGCACAAGCAATATCCAAACGCCGCGCCTAAAACTCGCTTTGCCTTAGTGGTTGCTGCGCGCAACGAGGAAGCAGTTATCTCAAAGCTTGTGGACAGCCTTAACGGACAAGATTATCCTAAAGAGCTTTTCGAGGTAATTGTCGCGCCAAACAATTGTAGCGACAACACCGAAAAAGAAGCCGCCGCCCATGGCGCACGCATATTTAAGCATAGCGGCAAAGTGCGCAGCAAGGGAGAAGTGCTGAGCCAAATTGTAGATAAAATTATTCTTAAAGAAAACTTTGATGCTATGTGCGTTTTTGACGCAGATAATTTAGCCGCTAAAGATTTTTTACTTCATATGAATAACGCAATAGCTTCGGGCGCAAAGGTTGCGCAAGGCTTTCGTGATAGTAAAAATCCGCGTCAAAGCGCTATTTCAGGCTGTTATTCTATTGGATATTGGATGCTTAATCAATTTTACAATCGCCCACGCGCGGCACTTGGGCTGTCGGCGCTTGTAAATGGCAGTGGCTTTGCCGTAACAAAGGAAATGCTGCGCCGTCTTGGTGGGTGGAACACCGTAACCATGACGGAGGACTACGAATTTTCGGCGCGCACTGTTATTAGCGGCGAGCGAGTGGAGTTTGTGCAGGACGCGATAATCTACGACGAACAGCCGCTTACCTTTAAAGAATCTTGGAAACAGCGTCGTCGCTGGGTAACAGGCAGCTTGCAGGGGTTAAGGCTTTACGGCTTTTCCTTATTAAAGGCAGCTGTAACTAAACGCAGTTTTACTTGCTTTGACATGCTGCTTACTTTTGTTTCCCCTGTTATCGGCCTTATATCCTTTGCCTTTGGCATTTTCGGTTCTGCTCTTTTGGGGCTTGTTCCTATGCTGCTTTGCGCTGTTGGCGGTGTTTTGCTTTGCGCATTTGGTGGCGCAGCAGTTTCTGCGTTTACAATAAAGCTGCGTCAGCGCCCGCTTACAGGCATGGGCGGTGCCATAGCAGGATTTTGGATATTTCTTGCAAGCCAGATGCTTATTACCATTTCTTGTATTATTAAAAAGCAAGACAAATGGGAGCCTATTGTTCATTCAAACGCTATTGGCTTAGAGGACGTTAAGGCGGCATAATCAATATTGATTACAGCCACGTACAACGCTTGTGAAAGCGGAACGGTCACGACCGTTCCATACAATATAATGTGCCAAATAAAATATTCAAGTTAGGATAAATGATGAAGGAATTTATAAAAAGAAATAAAATAAACTGCATAAAATTGCTTATAACGGCTTTCGCCTTGGTTTTATTGGTTTTTGCCGGGTTTAAGCTGTGGCCGATATTTGCCGAAATGATTAACGACACAGGTGCATTTAAAAGCAAAATTTCCGAAATGGGTTTTAGCGGCTGGCTCTCCTTGCTTGGCTTACAGATATTGCAGATAATTATAGCTTTTATCCCAGGCGAGCCTGTGGAGATACTTTCATGTGTTTTATATGGAGGCGTCGGCGGATTTTTAACCTGCGAGCTTGGGATATTAATAGGCAGTGTGATAGTTTTTCTAGCTGTTCGCCTGCTTGGTTACTCGGTAATAACCTCGTTTATATCCGAGGAAAAGCTGCAAAAATACAAGTTTTTGCAAGACACTCACCGCCTTGAAATGCTTACATTTATCTTGTTTTTTATACCGGGAACGCCAAAAGATGTGCTTACTTATTTTGTTGGATTTACCAAAATAAACCCAATCCACTTTTTCGCTATTGCAACCTTTGCAAGAATACCGTCAGTTTTAACCTCCACTCTTGCAGGCAGTGCCATGATAAAAGGAGATTTCGCCAGCACTATTGCAATATTTGCAGTTGCCGCCGTGCTTGCAGTCACGGGGCTTTTAATCAACGATTACATTATGCGCCGCCACCAAAAACGCGTTAAACATTAAATTTTTCGTATTTCGTCTATCATTAAATGATATGTTTTGAAAGCATTTTTGAAAGCAAAGCTTAAATGGCAAATTAGCTTTGCGGCTTGCGCTTTATGCATTATATTTATACTTGTACTTGTGCATTGCTACAATACAATTAATATAGCAAAAAAGCACTGCCGAGATTAAAATCTCGGCAGTGCTTTTTGTATGTAATATTAAACTATTTCGCCCTCTGATGCACCGCCAACAGCGTTCGACTCGTCTGTATCAATGTGCATAGCTGTTGCAAAGTTTTCGTTTACGCGGATAACCACGTCGTCTAAAATTGCCTTGCGTCCGTTTGTGCCAAGGGATACTTTTACAATATCTTTATCGGCAACGCCTAGTTTTGCGGCGTCTTCAGGTGTAACGTGTATATGACGCTTTGCGGCTATCACGCCCTCGGCAAGTTCTACGCTGCCTGCGGGGCCAACAAGCTTGCACGGAGCAGAGCCGACAATATCTCCGGACTCTCGCACAGGTGCCGCCATGCCGATGCTGCGTGCGTCTGTAAGGCTAAGCTCTATCTGTGTTGCGCTGCGAACCGGGCCTAAAATAGATACATTTGCAAGCTCTTTTTTAGGGCCTACAACCATAACTCGCTCCTCGCAAGCAAACTGACCGGGCTGAGAAAGATTTTTCTTTGGGGTAAGCTTATAGCCCTTACCAAACAAGGTTTCAAGGTCTGCTTGTGTTACATGCACGTGACGTGCAGAAGTTTCTACTAAAAATTTCATATTAATACGCCTCCTAATATATATCTATTTTACCAAGCATTTACACAAACTTCAAGTCCAAAGGCATATTATTTCAAATTTCGCAAAACTTTATACTCTGCAATTGATTTTAGCTTTAATATATAGTATACTTAAAAACAGTAAACCACTTGTGCTAAATGTAAAAATTAGCGCATATAAAAAATATTTGGAGGTCATTATTTATGTTGGTAGGCGCAAAGGAAATGTTGCTTAAGGCTCGTGACGGGCATTACGCAGTAGGACAATTTAACATCAATAATCTGGAGTGGACAAAGGCTGTGCTTTTAACAGCGCAGGAGCTTAACAGCCCTGTTATTCTTGGTGTTTCCGAGGGTGCAGGCAAATATATGACAGGATACAAAACAGTAGCCGCTATGGTTAAAGCGATGATAGATTCGCTAAATATCACAGTGCCTGTTGCGCTGCATCTTGACCACGGCTCCTATGAGGGTGCCAAAAAATGCCTTGAGGCAGGTTTTTCTTCCATTATGTTCGACGGCAGCCACTACCCTATTGCCGAAAACGTAGAAAAAACAAAAGAGCTTGTAAAACTAGCCCACGACTTGGGCGTTTCTATCGAGGCTGAGGTAGGCTCTATCGGCGGCGAAGAAGACGGCGTTGTTGGCGCAGGCGAAGTAGCAGATCCTGCCGAGTGCAAATCTATCGCAAGCCTTGGCATAGACTTTCTAGCCGCAGGCATCGGCAATATCCACGGCAAATATCCTTCCAACTGGAAAGGCCTAGATTTTGACACTTTGGAAAAAATCCACGCCTGCACAGACAATATTCCTCTTGTACTCCACGGTGGCACAGGTATCCCCGAGGATATGATTAAAACCGCTATCAATCTTGGTGTGTCCAAGATTAACGTAAATACCGAATGTCAGCTTACTTTTGCCGCCGCCACACGCGAATACATCGAGGCAGGCAAAGACCAAGAAGGCAAAGGCTTTGATCCGCGCAAGTTGCTTGCCCCCGGCTTTGAAGCAATCAAAACAACTTGCAAAGAAAAAATGGAGTTGTTTGGCTCCGTAGGTAAAGCATAATCTTAGCAAAACAAGTCGCTGACTTTTTTGTTAGGCTCTTTGTCAAATGTTGGGGTAGCCACCCGTAAAACAGGAATTGCGCCAAGGTGTTCTATGCAAGGACACCTTGGCATTTTTATTCAGCAAGCAAACATGTGCAAGATACGATTGCGGAAACGGTTAAAGTTACGATATCCATAGGCATTACGCTTTAAAACTTTAATTTTGTTGTTGCAGCCTTCAGTAAAACCATTGGAAAACGGCACATCAAATGTATTTAAAGGCTCTATATTAAATGTTGCGTACCACAACATTTAGTATAGAGCCCCTTTAAAGAACCAACTGTAATCTTGTTGTTGCAACTTTTAGCAAAGCCACTGGCAAGCGGTATATCAAAGGTGAAATTATTTTACGATGAACAAAGCAAAATTTTATACAATTAAAATAAATTAAGGCCTATAGACTCTTGCTGGATAGCTGTTTGCTTAAAATCATGCGGTGTAATGCCTACATGTTTTTTGAACTGCTGTATAAAATAGCTTTGTGAGCAAAATTGCAGTACATAGGCTATTTCCTTACTTGATTTACCGTCTAATATCATTTTTTTGGCCTCTTGTATACGCAAATCAAGTATATAATCTGCTATACTCATACCAACCTCTTTTTTAAACAGCTTTGCAAAATATTCCTTATTATAGGCACTACCCTTAACTAAATCGTCTAAAGAAATTTTGGCGTGTAAATTTGCCACAATATACTCGATGCTTTTGCGAATAGGCTTAGAATATTGCATGCTTACCTTGCTTTTGCCTACAAGCGAGGTGTATTTGTACACCATTTGCAGCGAAAATAAAAGTATTTGTTCGGAGGAATTCATTTTATCTATTTTGTGGATAGCGTCGTCGCTTATGCTATATGCTACAGCCTCTGCTACACCGTTTAAAATAGCCACTCTACATACTATTGCTACAGCAGATACTGCCATGTAACGAAAGCTTTGAAGCTGATCTTTAGATAGCTTGGCTACAGATATTTTTATATTAGGGTTAGCTGAAATTAATTTGCGATAATGTGACAGCATCTTTTTAGGCTCGCCTTGTGCAACGAATGCTAATACTTCGCGTTCAACTGCAAATGGCGTGCGAATTTGCCCTCCTTCTTGCTGATGAAATAATATGTCATCAGTATCAAACTCCAGTAAATCTATCATGCTGAGCAAGGATTTTTCCATTAGACTTCCTCCTTCATTTGGCAATGTTGTACAAAAAGTTTGCGCGCCGTCGCGATAGCACGCGCAACGAACAGTGGCTAATGGTAAATAGCATTAAAGGTAAAGCAGGCGCCCACCGAGCGTCCTACGAGGCGCATGGGTCCGCTGCGTGCGGACAGCGGCACCTTTCTGGTATCTCTTTCGGTGGCGAAAGAGATACACTACGTAGTAATACGTAATCGCGCCTTTGGCGCGTGTACTTATTTAGCCTTGCTATATGCAAAGACAAATGCGGTGATTAGCACTGTCATATATAAAAAGAATAAAGCACTGTAATGTGCAATAAAATGTGCAAAATGCAATAACATTGCAAAACCCCAACGGGCGTGGCAGTGCCACCGCCCATACAGAGGGCGTGGAGTGCAGTTAGGGCGCTATAACCTATTTGGCGCAGAGCCACCGCCTACGGCGGTTGTAAAAACGCAGTTACACTGCAGAGAACGTATTTATAAAAAACAAATCGCAAACGGTATAAAACCAAACAAGAGGTAAGAAACAAAAGGCGATACACCCTTATTTCATACCTCTTGATTTTGATGTGCAGGGCATGTTTAACCGCGTAACGCGATAGTTAAATACGCTTACTCCACACTGATAATATAATAGTACACAGGCTGACCGCCATTTAGCTGAGTTACCTCGATGTTTGCAGGGCATTTGGCGCGTACAAGCTCGGTGGTGCGCTCGGCATCTTCCTCGTTTACATCACAGCCGGATATTACGGTGACAAAGCTGGTATCTTTTTTGCACATGCTACGCGCAAGGCGATAGGTGGTTTTTGCAATGTCTGTGCCTGTGGCAACAAGCTTGCCATTTTCAAGGGCAAGTATTTCGCCTTTTTTGATTTTTTTGCCGTCAAAATCGCTGTTGCGTGCGGCAAAAGTAACAAGGCCGGTGGAAACATTGTCTGCCGCCTGCATCATGTTGATAGCGTTGTCGTTTTCGGTTGCGTCCGGATCGTAGGTTAGCATTGCGGTAATGCCCTGAGGCACGGTGCGTGTAGGCAGTACCACTATTTTGCGGTCTGCTATTTTTTGAGCCATTTCGGCAGCCATGATAATGTTTTTATTGTTCGGTAGCACAAACACTGTTTTTGCTGCTACGCTTTGCACGGCGGCAACTATGTCTGCGGTAGACGGGTTCATGGTTTGCCCACCGGACACTACTGCGTCTGCGCCAAGGTCTGCAAAAATATTTTTAAGCCCTTCGCCTGCACATACGGCAACAAAACCAAAAGCACGGCTTTCGTCGGCGGCGGCATATACAAATTCTTCGCCTGTGTTTTCAGCCTCGGCGGCAGCTTGCTTTTTAAGCCCCTCGCCCTGTGTTTGACGCGACAAAAACTGCTCGTGCATGTTTTCTATTTTCATGCTTGTAAGATATCCATGCTCTATTGCTTTGGATAAAATATTACCCGGATTTTGCGTATGCACGTGACATTTGATGATATCATCATCATCTACCACCACAACGCTATCTCCGTTTGACTCTAAAAATGCGCGCAAACGTTCGGCGTTTGCATTTTCGTTTTTGTTTACCAAAAATTCGGTGCAATAGCCGTTTACAATGTCTTCCACGCCCATCAAATCGTCGGCATATACGCCCTTGCCTGCGGCAGTGGAGGATAATTTCGCTTTTTTCTCGGGGGCAATATCACATTGGATAATCTTATCATTTTTAATAACGCTAAGCATGCCCTCGAATATGCACATAAGCCCTTGACCGCCTGCGTCTACAACGCCTGCTTTTTTAAGAACAGGCAATTGCTCGGGGGTATAATCAAGCGCAATTTGCGCCTCTTTACATATAAGCTCCCACAATTCTGCGGTATCGGTGACATTGCTTTCACTCGCTTTTTCGCTTGCAACGCGCGCAACTGTAAGCATTGTGCCCTCAGTTGGTTTCATTACTGCCTTATATGCGCCCTCCACGCCCTTTTTCATGGCTGTGATAATATCGGCTGCGTCGGCATTGGTTTTGCCAACAAGTGCCTTTGAAAAGCCACGGAACAAAAGGCTGGAGATAACGCCGGAGTTGCCGCGCGCTCCGCGCAGCATGGCATTTGCTGTGGTAGACGCGGCCTTTTCCACGGTGCAGTCGTCGGGCAAAAGCAAAAGCTCTGCGCGTGCGGCGTTAATAGTCATGCTCATGTTGGTGCCTGTATCGCCGTCCGGCACAGGGAACACGTTTAGCTCATCTACATGGGATTTTTGGTTAGCCAGATTGTTTGCGCCGGATATAATGCTGTTTTTTAATGTTAAACCATTTATCATTTGATATTCACCTCAAACGGATTATTCTGATACGATATCGTCCACGCAAACGTCTATGCGCTGAACTTTTAACGCTGTAGCGTCTTCTACTGCATATTTAACCTTATGGGTAATGCTTTTTACGATGGCGGCTATATTTAGCCCGTAGGTAACCTTTATGTGCAATTCTATGATTAAATTGCCGTTTTCCTCTGTGACGCGCACGCCCTTATCGGGGAAATCTGCGCCCAAAACAATGCTCTTAATACTGTCTGATGTGCCGCCTGTAGCCATTTCAGCTACGCCGTAGCAGCCCTTTGCCGCTTCGCTTACAAGCCCGGCGAAATAATCACCTGTCATGCTTACCTTACCCAGCGTATTGTAAAATTTTATCATGCGTACCTCTCCTGTCTTTACAAGTGCTTTAAGTGCGCAATTACGTATTTAAAACACTTGTATATAATGTTGTGCGCTTATTTGTGTATATCGTCGCAAACCAATTCGTTTATATCATAAAACGCGTTTGAAACCGACGGTACTATGCCGTGTACGTTTTTAGCCGTTACCAAGGTACCACATCGCCAAACCAATGGAATATATGGCAGCTCCTCAGAAAAAGCCTTTTCGTAGGCGGTTGCTAATTCTGCATTTTGCTTAAATGCCCCATATGCCGCATTTAACGTTTCGCTTTGAGCAATGCCGCTTGCTGCGGCACCTCCCAACATAAATGGCATTAAGTCCATATTATTATACAACTTTACTTCGCCAATGTACACATCAAATTCTCCGGACACGATTTTTTGTGTATAAATATCAAAATTATCGGTTTCGTCAAGGTTTATATAGATACCATTTTGCGAAAAATGCTCTTTGAGTGTGTTTGCGATATACCGTTTGTTTGTGCTACCTGAAAATACAAGCAGATTAAGCTCTAAACGCTTTGAGCCTTTTTTATAATATCCGTCGATAGAATCCTTTTTATACCCAAGGCTGTCCATAATGCCTTCTGTGGCACCCAAATCGGCACTTTGCGTAAGAGTTTGCTTTGCATTTAGGCATGGATATGTGGGGTTAAACGCACCTGTTGCAGGATATGCCCGTGAATAATAACATTTTTCGGCTATTATACCACGGTCTATTATGCTATTGACGGCGCGGCGACCTGCTGAAGAAGAAAGAATGTTGTCGCCTTCTTTAAGGGCATTTAACCCTAAAAACACCAAGTTGTTAATTTTATAAAAAGTTTGCAGACTGGTGGTAGAGGAGGCAGAGCTGTTTTCAAGCTCGGTAATATACAGGCTGACGCTGCCAAGGCTTAAAGAATTTATAATTTCGCCGTACCCTGTCATTGCGGTTAAATG
>JAVWZM010000030.1:0-24006 GCA_036661035.1 Oscillospiraceae bacterium | reverse complement strand
ATCTTTTAGAAGGTGACCCCCGCCAAAAGTTGTAAACCATCTCCCCGGACAAAGTGTAAACCATCTCATACTTGACAGAGCCACCGCCCCTACGGAGTGGGGAGAATACGGCAAGATTGCAATATACTGCAGAGATTGTGAAACACAGCTAAAATGCAATAACATTGCAAAAAACAAACACCATGAGAGCAAATGCTTTCATGGTGTTTCGTTTTTATGATTCTGTTAATATTCTGTCGTTATCAAGAGCTTTTTTTGCGTTTTCTCTAAACTTTTCAAGCAGCAGCGGCACTGTCATGCACTCGCGCTCTTTGCCGCTTATGTCGAGGACAATATGCCCCTCGTCCATCATTATAGTGCGCGTGCCTGTGGCTAGTGCGCTTTTGATATTGTGGGTAATCATCATGCAGGTGATATTATTTTCTGCGGTAACGCTTTTGGTAAGTGCCATTACCTTTTCTGCCGTGGCAGGATCAAGGGCGGCGGTATGTTCGTCTAAAAGCAAAAGCTTTGGAGTAATTAACGTTGCCATAAGCAAGGTTAATGCTTGCCTTTGCCCACCGGATAAAAGCCCGACAGGGCTTTTCAGCCTGTTTTCAAGGCCAAGCCCCAAGGACGCAAGCTTTTCTTTAAAATATTCTCTGTCCCCAAGGCTTACCGTGCCTAAGCTGCCGCCTTTTTTGGCACGCAGATATGCAAGAGCCATGTTTTCTTCAATAGTCATATGGGGTGCAGTGCCTTTAAGAGGGTCTTGAAAAAGCCGCCCCAAGTCGTTTGAACGCTTATATTCCGGCTTAAAGGTAATGTCCTCTCCGTCTAAAATAACATGGCCCTTATCGGGGAAAAATGCGCCTGCCACAGCGTTGAATAATGTGGATTTGCCGGCACCGTTGCCGCCGATTATGGTGACAAATTCGCCTTTATCTACCGTTAAAGAAAAATCCGAAAGGGCGGTTTTTTCGTTTACTGTGCCTTTGCCAAAGGTTTTGCTGATATTACGTAGCTCAAGCATCATGTTGTGCCGCCTTTCTCTGCGCCTTTAGTGCAAGCGCGCCTTTAATAGCCGGATATGATATCGCCGCCGCCACGATTATTGCCGAAACAAGCTTTAAGTTAGACGCCGAAACAAGGCTTGTGGTTATGGCAAATGTAAGGAGTATTCGGTATATTACAGCACCGATAACCGCCCCTATCACACAGCGCGTTACGCCGCCGCGCCCTATTATCACTTCGCCTATTATCAGGCTTGCAAGGCCGATAACCACCATGCCCGTGCCTACATCGTTTGCGGAATATCTTTGATACTGCGCTAAAATTGCGCCTGACAGAGCCACGATGCCGTTTGACATGCAAAGCCCTATTGTGGTGGTAAAGGCAGGGTTAATGGAGGACGCCGCCACCATGTCGCGGTTGTCGCCAGTGGCACGTATGGAAAGGCCAAGCTGCGTTTTTAAAAACAGCACCAGTGCCGCGCCCGATGCCGCCACTATTATAACAATCAACACTATTTTGCCGTAATTGCCAAGCAGCTTTTCCATAAAAGTAAATATTGTGTCCGATTTCAAAAGCGGCAAATTCGGCTTATTGCCCATTACCATAAGGTTAATGGAATAAAGCGCCGTCATGGTGATAATGCCTGCAAGTATGGGCTGTACCTTTAGCTTTGTTTGCAAAAGGGCGGTTACGCTGCCCGCCAGCATGCCTGCCGCAATAGCGCAGATAATACCAAGTATCGGCATGCCCATAGTGGTGAAAATAGCCGAGGTTGCGGCACCAAGAGTAAAGGTGCCGTCTGTGGTTAAATCTGCAATGTCCAGTGTGCGGTACGACAGATAAATGCCCATTGCCACAAGGCCGTAAATAAGCCCTTGCTCTAATGCGCCGATTAAAACCGCTATACTCATAAAATGTCCTCCGTTTGCGATATTTGCATAATGCTTTCCGAAAAATAACCGCTATTTAGCATATTTGCTCACGTCTACGCCTATTGCCTTTGCGGTTTCGGAGTTTACCACAATATTGTTTTCGTTCAGCACCATTACGGGGATATCCTTAATAGCGGTGCCTGTAAGTGCCTGCAACGCCATTTTGCCTGTTTCTTTGCCAAGGTTAGTGTAGTTTACGCCCACGCTTGCAAGGGCACCGTCATGTACAAGAGAGTCTGCCGCGGCATATACGGGGGTTTTGCTTTTAATAGCTGTTTCGGCAACTGTAGGCATGGCGAGAGCCACCATATTATCTATAGGTATAAAGATAGCGTCGCATTTGTCGCAAAGGCCCTGCACAGCTGCTTGTATTTCGCCCCCGGCGGTAACGCCGCTTTCAGATAGCTGAATATCGTTTGCCTCAAGATAAGCCTTGGCGTCTGCCAATACCTCTACGCTGTTTGGCTCGCCCATATTATACACAATGCCAAAGCTTTTTACATTTGGCGTAAGTTCCTTTGCAAGAGCAAAGATTTTGTCCACGGGGATTGCGTCTGAGGTGCCTGTAATGTTGCCCTCGGGCGCTGATAAATCTGTAACAAGCTGCGCCGCTACAGGATCTGTAACTGCGCTGAAGATTACGGGGATATCTGTGCCCATAACAGCGGCGGCGGCGCTTTGGGCAGCAGGAGTAGCTATAGCGACGATTAAATCTACCTTGTCGCCCACAAATTTCTGGCAAATGGTGTTTAATGTGCTTGGTTCGCCAAGCCCGTTTTGATAATCTATCTCTATGCTGATGCCTTGCGCTTTGGCGGAGGCATTGATTTCTTCGGTAAATGCCGTACGTATTTCGTCTAAAGACGGATGCTCGGCAAGCTGAATTAGGCCTATTTTAAGGGCACCGTCATTTGGCTTTGCACCGCATGCAGTAAAGGCTGTGGCGGCTATGGCTAGGGATAATATTATTGTTAAAAGCTTTTTCATTTTAAAATACCTCTCATCATTTATGTTGTTAAAGCAAGCTGCGCTTTACATCTTGGTAGGTTGTGAACCGCCAATGCTTTTGCGGCTTGCTATATTTCGGACAGTGGGAATATGCACCATCGCCATCGTTTTCTATAATATTTCTTCATCATTTAAAGCATACTCCTTTGTAAATAATATTTAAGGCAATTGCGAAACGGGTAAAGATATATAAAATTGTAGTGGCACGCATTGCGCAATTACCGAAACCCATATCTTAAATATGCTTTGCTATCGCATATGCATGTTAAAATAGCCGATTATGGGCAAAAAAGATAAACAAAAAACGCCTGCCCATTGTATTACTACAAGGACAGACGCTATAAAGCTTCTGCGGTACCACCTTGCTTGCCGCCTTATAAAAAGCGACCGCCTTACCGAAATGCAAACACATTCCACACCCTATAACGCGAGTACGCGTCAGCGGCTAATCAAGGCTAAATGCCTCTTTCACCGTGCCCTCCACGGTCCATTTGCCAACTCGCATTTCTGCCCCGTTTCCAGCATCGGGGGCTCTCTTTAAGCGCGTTATTGGTTTAATATCCGTTTCATCGGTTTAATTTTATATCTGTATTAACCTATTAAACAACATAAGTTACTCAATGTCAATAGTTTTTTCACACAGTTTTCAAACTTTATTCAGTTTCGCTATCGTTTTTACTTGTGATATATGGTACAATAACACAATAGTTTCTTAAATTTAGGAGGAAATAATGAAAAAATTTACAAAATCAACTTGTATGGCATTGGCACTTGCCATGTCACTTTCGCTTTTAGCAGGCTGTGGCCTTGCCCCAAACACAGATATTACAGGCGGCTCATCGTCTGCCCCTACCGCTAACTCTACTTCGTTACCTGCACCGGCACCTGCTAAGGAAGCCGGCCTTTATATTGACGGCGCTAAGGCAGACGTAGGCACGGTGCTTACCATAGACGGCGTGGAAATAGGCTTTGACGAATACAGATATTATTTTATGAATATTCTGCGCCAAGCGCAAAGCGGCGGCACAGTGGACGCTAAAGAAATTAAAGATGCCGTAGTATCGTCCTTGCGCACCAATGTTGCGCTTGTAAAAATGGTAGAGGAAAACAAAATCACCTTAACCGACGAAGAAAAAGCGGCAGTGGATAAACGTTTGCTAGACCAAAAAGCAGGTTTCCCATCTGAGGAAGAATATAAAGCGGCTATATCCTCTGCTTATTTTACAGAAGATATTCTTAAAAAGCTTGCCATTGACGGAGAAACTGTAACCAAGCTTACTGCAACGCTGTTTAAAGACGATATTGCTGAGAATGTGGCAAAAAACTACGTACATGCAAAGCATATTCTTATTCCGTTTCCGGAAAAGCCTGCAGCGGGCGCCGACGGTGCCAACAGTGCAAGCGCACCAAAAGAGGACCACAGCAAGGAGCTTGCCAGCGCAAACGAAGTAATGGATAAAATCAAAGCTGGGGAAAGCTTTGAAGAGCTGATGAAAACCTATAGCCAAGATCCGGGGCAACCTGAGGAGGGCTACTATTTTACTACAGGTAAAATGGTAAAGGAGTTTGAAACCGCCGCATTTGCACTTAAAGAGGGCGAAGTAAGCGATATCGTAGAAACAAGCTACGGCTATCATATTATAAAGAAATACCCGTTTGAAGAAAAAGAAATGATGAAAGATCCAATGACCTATATGTCTGAGGAATCATATCAAAAATGGATAGAGGAAATCTCTAAAAAAGGCGAGGCATACGATGTGAAATATTGTGATTTATACGAAAAAATCACACCGGACACCATGGCTTAAAATTTTAAATAGGCGTCATATGGCATTGCTGTATGACGCTTTTTGGCTTTTCGGTTCATACAGCAATTTTACTTTTGATTGTCATACTCAGGCCTGCGTCTTTGCTGTATGCAACTTGACAAAAGGTTGTTTACAAAGACAATAATAAGTCAAGTTGCGATACAGCAATTTTACTTTTGATTGTCTTACTCAGACCTGCGTCTTTGCTGTATGCAACTTGACAAAAGGTTGTTTACAAGGACAATAATAAGTCAAGCGGCTATATTTATGGTAAAAAGGCTTTTGACAACAGTTAATATTGCATTGTCATACTATTTAATGGTATAATAGCCACAAAGTGGTTATTATACCAAGCTCGCGGCGCGATTACGCAAGCCTGTTACCCGCCGCGAAAATCCCGATTATTTCGACAAAATTATTAGCGAAACAGAGATGATAAACGTGAATGTATATATAGCAAGACAGCCCATTTTAAATACAGAGGGCATGCTGACGGCATATGAGCTTTTGTACCGCGAGGACGAAACAAACGCCTTTGCAAGCTCCCTTACGGGCACAGAGGCAACAGTGTCGCTTGTTTCAGACGCTGTAACGGTGTTTGGGCTTTCTCAGCTTACTAATGGCAAGCCTGCGTTTATCAATTTTACGCAAAATTTATTAATGAATGATTTTGCGCTTTTGCTAAAGCCCGAAGAAATAGTGGTGGAGATTTTAGAGGACACCCCTGTGGACGAGCTTTTGATACAAAAGGTGATACAGCTTAAAGAGGCAGGATACACAATAGCTATAGACGATTATACAGGCGAGCCTCAGTGGGACGCGCTGATACCCTACGTCGATATTATTAAGGTGGATTTTATACTTTTGCACGACGATATAAAACGCTCGGCACTGACAAAGCGTTTTAAACATACGCATATTAAGCTGCTTGCCGAAAAGGTGGAAACTGTAGACGAATATTATCGAGCTGTAGACATGGGATATTCCATGTTTCAAGGGTATTTTTTTTCAAAGCCTAAAATGATGCTTAAAAAAACTTCGCAAAGCTCCAATATTACTTTCACGCGCATAATGAAAGAGCTGAATAACAAGCAAGTGGATTTCGGCAAAATTTCTCGCGCAGTAGAGCAGGACGTGGGGCTTACCTACAAGCTGCTGCGTCGCATTAATTCCGTGCAGTATCACCGCGGCTTTGAGGTAACAAGCGTGCATGTTGCCATTGTAAGGCTGGGATATGAAGAAATGCGCCGCTGGATATTGTTGGTAGCGGCAAAATCTATAGCAGATAAAAAGGCAGACGAGCTTGTGAAATCGGCGTTTTTGCGAGCGGTATTTGCAGAAAAAATAGCCAAAGAAACGCCTATCCTTTCTAAAAAGTCCGGTGAAGCGTTTATTTTAGGCATGTTCTCGCTTTTGGATATTATACTTGAAGAACCAATGCAAATGGTTTTAGAGGATTTGCCCTTAGACGATGAGGTGCGCGAGGCACTTTTGGGCGGCGAAAACGATATGCGCAAGCTTTTGGATTTTGTGCTAATGTACGAAAGCGGTGCATGGGACGGGCAAAACGACAATTTTTATCCTGTAAAGCTAGATCCCGACAAAGCGTTTTCGTACTATTTGGAATGTGTTTTGTACTCGGATAATATGTTTAAGGACTCTATGAATTAGTGCAAAAGCAAGGCATGAACAATTATAAGCTTATCCTGTGTGCGTGCTATTGCATATGTACAATTAAAAAACACCGCCGTAAAGCTTTTGCTTTGCGGCGGTGTTTTTATCGGATTTTTGTCAAATGCGTTAGTCAAGAGCCTTTAGCTATGCATGCAATAGCACGCATGTGAGATAAATTATCAATAAAACTTCACGCGGTTGCGTCGGCAAACTGGCTTTGATACAGCTCTGCGTAAAAGCCCTTTGCGTCAAGCAAGGATTGATGAGTGCCCGTTTCCACAATATCGCCGTCGCGCATTACCAAGATTAAATCCGCGTCGCGAATGGTGGATAAGCGGTGGGCGATAATAAAGCTTGTGCGCCCTTCCATAAGGGCATTCATCGCCTTTTGTATAGCCACCTCGGTGCGTGTATCTACACTGGAGGTTGCCTCGTCTAAAATAAGGATTTTCGGGTTTGACAAGATAGTGCGGGCAATAGTTAAAAGCTGCTTTTGCCCTTGGCTGATATTGCTTGCTTCTTCATTCAGCACCATATTGTAGCCGTCGGGCAAGGTTTTCACAAAATGATGCACCTGTGCCGCTTTTGCCGCGCGGATAACGTCCTCGTCCGGCGCGTCCAATTGGCCGTAACGAATATTTTCCATAATAGTGCCGCCATATAGCCATGTGTCCTGCAAAACCATGCCGAACATGTCCCTGAGTTCGTTTCGCGTAAACTGCTTTACGTCGTAGCCGTCTATTAATATTGCACCCTCGTTTACGTCGTAAAACCGCATTAAAAGCTTTACCATGGTCGTTTTGCCTGCGCCTGTGGGGCCAACAATGGCTACCTTTTGCCCCGGATTAATAATAGAAGAAAAATCGTTTATAATTGTTTTTTCGGGGTTGTAGCCAAAATGCACATGAGCAAATGCCACTTCGCCTTCAATTTTATCTGTATCTATTGTAGAAACAGGATCGGGAGCTTCTTCGCTCTCTGCCAAAAATTCAAACACGCGCTCTGCCGCCGCCGCAGTTTGCTGAAACACGTTGGAAACATTGGCTATTTGCGTGATAGGCTGGTTAAAATTGCGCACATACTGGATAAACGCCTGTATTGCGCCTACGGAAATGCTGCCTTTCAAGGTTAAAAAACCGCCCAAAATGCATATTGCCACATATCCAAGGTTGCCCACAAAATTCATCATAGGCATCATAAGCCCTGATAAAAACTGGCTTTTCCACGCGGTGTTGTATAATTTGTCGTTGATTTCCTCAAAGGTTTCCACGCTTTTTTCTTCGCCGTTAAACGCTTTAAGCACAAGATGCCCCGAATACATTTCCTCTACATGCCCGTTTGCCTCGCCGAGATATCTTTGCTGCTTTACAAAAAATGGCTGGCTGCGCTTTACTACATTACCGACTATCAATAAACTAAGGGGCAGTATGCACATTGCCACAAGCGTCATCACAGGGCTTATGGAAAGCATCATCACCACCACACCAATAATCTGGGTGGCGGAGGAAACAATCTGGGATAAGCTTTGGTTAAGTGTTTGCGTTACGGTGTCCACGTCGTTTGTAATGCGCGAAAGCACATCGCCGCTTTGCACTACGTCAAAATAGGCGAGGGGCATGCGGTTTATTTTAGTGTCTAAATCCCGCCGCATATTGTAGCTTACCTTGGTGGATATATTCGTCATCACAAAGCCCTGTATTGCAGAAAGAGCCGCCGATACAAGGTAAATGCCAAGCAGGAACAAAAGGATTTGCCCTACTGCTGTAAAATCTATACTGCCTGTGCCTGTAATGGTTGCCATGATGCCCTCAAACAGCTTGTCTATTGCCGTGCCGAGTATCTTAGGCCCTACAATGCTGAACACTGTTGCGGCGGCGGCAAGCAGGGCAACGGCGACTATCGCCCAAATATATTTGCCTAAATATGCAAAAAGCTTGCGCATTGTGCCTTTAAAGTCCTTTGCTTTTTCGCCTGCCATCATGCGCCCTGCAGGGCCGTGCATGCCCGGGCCTTTTTTTATTTCTGCCATGCTTTAAGCTCCTCCTTTGGCAATTGTGATGCCGCTATCTCGCGGTATTCTTCACAAGTATTCATAAGTTCTTCGTGTGTACCCATGCCAACTATGCGTCCCTCGTCAAGTACGATTATTTTTTGCGCTTGGACAATAGTGGATATGCGCTGTGCCACAATTAATACAGTGGCGTTATTGGTGTATTTGCCAAGTGCCTTGCGCAAAGCGGCATCTGTTTTGAAATCCAGTGCGGAAAAGGTGTCGTCAAAAATGTAAATGGGAGAATTTTTAACAAGGGCGCGGGCTATGGAAAGCCGCTGACGCTGGCCGCCCGATACGTTTGTGCCACCTTGGCTTATCTGATATTCGTAGCCGTCTGCAAGGTTATCTATAAACTCTGTTGCCTGCGCGGTTTCGCTTGCGGCTTGCAAAAGCTCCATAGAGGCATCTTCCTTGCCAAGGCGAAGATTGCTTGCCACATCTCCGCTGAACAATACGCCTTTTTGCGGCACATAGCCTATTGCCTCGCGCAGCTCGTGCTGGGTTAAATCCCGCACATCTACGCCGTCTATGGTTATGCTACCGCTTGTAACGTCGTAAAAGCGAGGAATAAGGTTAATCACCGTGGATTTACCTGAGCCTGTAGAGCCGATAAATGCCGTGGTTTCGCCTGCCTTTGCGGTAAAGGTAATGTTGTTCAGCACGTTTTCGTCTGCACCCTCATATTTAAAGCCAACGTTTTTAAACTCTATTTCGCCTTTAATCTCCTTTGGCAAATGCTTTGGCTCCAATGGATCGCGCACGCTGCTGTCGCTATCTAGCACCTCGGCTATTCGCTTTGCGGAAACGCCGGCGCGCGGTATCATAATAAACATCATGCTTATCATTAAAAAGCTCATCATAATTTGCATGGAATATTGGATAAATGCCATCATGTCGCCCACCTGCATGGCAGATGCAGCAATTTGCTTGCCGCCCACCCATACAATAAGCAAGGAAACAGCGTTCATAATAAACATCATTATCGGCATCATCATTGATGTGGCGTAAAATACGGATTTAGAGTTTTGTGTTAAATCTGTATTTGCTTTATCAAAGCGGTCTTCCTCAAACTTTTGCGTGTTAAACGCGCGAATAACCATCATGCCCGAAAGCCCTTCCCGCGAA
Source organism: Oscillospiraceae bacterium (assembly GCA_036661035.1). GTDB lineage: Bacteria > Bacillota > Clostridia > Oscillospirales > Ruminococcaceae > JAGPHI01. The sequence continues at coordinate 14,413 of JAVWZM010000030.1, read as the reverse complement.
ACAAGGTTTAAACGGTCGATAAGCTGCTGCATCTTAGCAAAACGTGGCATTGCTATTGCAAATATCACCCCGATTACACCTATAATAAGCATAACCGCAAGGGCGATTATCCACGCCATGCTAGTGGATTTGTTAAGCGCCATTATAGTGCCGCCTATGCCCATAATAGGCGCAAAGCATATCATGCGAAGCCCCATTGTAAGGAATTGCTGCATTTGCGTTACGTCGTTTGTGGTGCGCGTAATAAGGCTGGCGGTTGAAAATTTGTCTAGCTCCGCGTTTGTAAAGGTGGACACCTTTTTAAAAATATCAAGGCGTAAATTACGCGCAACGCCTGCGCCAAGGCGAGATGCCAAAAGCCCCACTGATATAGCGCAGATGCCGAGCAATAGGCTGAAACCAAGCATTTTAAGCCCTGTAAGCCATATATATTGGGTTTGTATCGCATCGGTGTTTGCGCCTATTTCTTTGTAAAAGCCTTTAATAAATACACTGGAGGTTTGCGAAAGCATCATTTCCGGTGTGGAATTTGCACTTTCGATTGCACTTGCAAAAGCCTCTGGTGGCATTTGCTCAAACACAGGCAGCATCTTAGCAAGCACACTCATGTCAAGAGTTGTGGTTGCGCCCTCGCCCGTGGCGTGTTCGCCGCCTGCTGTTTTATCTTTAATAAAAGACATAAAGGCATAGCCTGCTTTGGAAAACGCAAGGTCTATATCCGCGCTTTTATCTACTTGGCGATATACCTGTGTGCTTTCGGCAGAGGGATAATCTTTTATAAATGCGGTGTATTCTTTCTCCGACATATTGCCTTTGTCGGCAAGGGCATATGCCGTGTCCACAAGGGCGCTATCCTCAGAGGACATAAATTTTTTCATTACTTTAAACGAGGTTGCGGAAATAGCCTTTGGTGCAAGCTCTGTAATGCCGCCCTGCTGTATGCCGATGTTTACAATATTGCTCATCATATTAGGCAGGCTTAAATCCAGCATAGCCTGTGCAAATAAAAGCACCACAGCGGCTACCATAGTGGCGATAAACGGTTTTAAATAGCGTGCGAGTTTTGTCATATTTTTACTCCTTTTTTTGGTGTTTGACGCTTTGGCTTTCTTCTAGGGCGTCTGAAAATTTATTTAGCATTGCAACTAGTGTATCTACATTTTCGTTGCCGAAACGCCCCATGATATCCGCCATGTTTTCCTCCATGCCTTTTCGGGCGGATTTCACAAGAGCCTCGCCCTCAGGGGTTAATTCCAGCCGCCATACACGCCTGTCCTCTGTTTCCTGGGTGCGGCGCAGATAACCCATTTCTTCAAGGGCGGTGGCGCGCTGGCTTACCGAGGAAAGAGATTGCTGCATAAGCGCGGCTAAGTCGCTAAGGATAACGCCCTGCCCTTGAGAAACGACGACATTATCGGAAAAAAAGTCTTCGTCACGGGCATGCGCCAGAGCCATTAAGGTTATAAACAGCGATTTGTTAATTTCCGGTGTCGGCGTTAATTTATGCCATGCCTTACGTGTTCGCGTCATAGCGCGGAACAGCTCCAGTGCGTGGGGTTCGTTTTTATGCATGATGCTCCTCCTCTTAAATGCTTAATGTACTAAATAGTTTGTGGAATTAATAGTTAGCATACTAAACCATTAACCTACTTAACTATATTATTCTTCGTAAAGGGCAATGTCAACAGATTATAAAATTATTCACAATTTGTTAAGATTTCTTGTGATGCTAAGCCGCTTGCACTTTTGCTATATAAGTATAAACCCTTGACAATATGCGGCAAAAAAGGAATAATATCTATAAGATGTAACGCACACGAAAGAACTAAGGGGGTTTTGGGCTTTGAATATACGGTTTACCAAAATGCTCGTGTGTGGAAACGACTATATTATAGCCGATTGCTTTACGCAGAATTTGCATAATGCGGCGGCTTTTGCACAGCGTGTTACACAAAGCCGTGTGGGGATAGGCGGTGCAGAGCTGATAACCGTAAGCCCATGTAAAGAGGCAGATGCACAAATTGAGGCATATAACCCAAATGGGAATACAAGCGAATATTGCGCTGACGGCGCATTTGCGGCAGGGGCATATTTGCTTTTAAATAAAATAACAGACGGCAACAAGGCGACAATCAAAACACAAGACGGCATAAAAACCGTCACCCAAAACGCTAACAATTCCTTTAGCCTGTTGGTGGGCAAAGCGGAATTTGCGCCATGTAAAATACCTTTGCGCCAAAGAGAAAATCCGCTTATAAACACTATGACGGAGATAGGCGGAGGAGCCGCGTACATTACCGCCTTGCGGCTTTGCGGCGCACATTGCGTAGTGATGAATAGCGACGTTATCCGCCTTAATCTGCCGTTTATGGCACCGGCCTATGCATACAATTCAGTATTCCAAAACGGAGTAAATGTAGAATTTATACAAATAGTAAATAGTACGTGGATTAAAGTGCGTCCATGGGGACATGATGTGGGGGAGCTGCAAGGCTCTGCCTCAAGCGCGGCGGCGGCACTGGCGGCGGCACTTGAAAACAAACTATGCACGGAAGAGCGAGATGTTAAAATCTCTTTTGCAGGTGGGGATTTAATATTGCACAGCTGCCCACAAAAGGGGATTACCATTACAGGCGAGGGCAAAATAATATTTAAAGGCGAAATTGAAGAGGGAGATAGTGCGCTATGATTACAGCAGAATATTACGGCAGAACGGCAAAGGGCGAAGAAGTATACAGCTACACCTTGCAAAACGATATGGGCACAGCGGTAAAGGTTATCGAGTACGGCTGTGTGATAACCAATGTATTTGTAAAGGATAAAAACGGCAATATGCGCGATGTGGTACTGGGGTACGACAAGCTGGAGGATTACGAAAAAGGCAATGCCTCGTTTGGCAGCTTTGTGGGCAGATATGCCAATCGCATTGAAGACGCAAAGGCGGTAATAGACGGCGAAACCTACAATATGCCGCCAAACGACGGCAAAAACCATCTGCACGGCGTGCTGACACGCAAGGTGTTTAAAGGAAGTATAGCCGATAACAGCCTTGTGCTTTGCGCTGTAAGCGAGGAGGGCGACGACGCCTTGCCGGGCAATTTAAACATTACGGTTACCTACACCCTTACCGAGGATAACGCGCTAGTGCTTGATTATAAGGCGGATACCGACAAAGAAACCATTGTCAATTTTACAAACCACAGTTATTTTAACCTAAACGGCGACCATGCAGATGATATCGCTGCGCAAAGCCTATGGCTGCAAAGCAGCAGCTTTACCGAGAACAACGCCGAAAACTGCCCCACGGGGCGCATTTTGCCTGTAAAGGACACGCCTATGGATTTTACCGTGGCAAAGCCAATTGGCAGGGATATAAATGCCAATTATTATCAGTTAAAGCTTGCAAGCGGATACGACCATAATTTCATTTTAGATAAAGAAAATGGGGAGCTTGCCCTTGCCGCAATTGCCAAAAGCGAGGAGAGCGGCATAAGTATGGAAACCTATACCACTCAGCCTGCGGTGCAGCTATATACGGCAAATTTTGTAGGAAACAGCGATGTTTTGGGCAAAAACAAAAAAGCGTATCAAAACCGCTGTGCCTTTTGCCTTGAAACACAACATTATCCCTGCACACCCTCCCACCCGGAATTTCCAAGGGTTGCGCTATTGCCCAAAGAGGAGTATCACGAAACAACAGTGTATAAATTTGTCTGATTTTATTGCAAAATATTGCTGATATGTTATACTTGTTTATATAGCAACCTGTCTTGACAAGTAGAACTTTTAAGTAAAGTACAGGTTGCAATATAGTCCCTCGCGGGGCGATTTTATGCGCCGACCAAAGGTCGATGCGCAATAGCAATGTGTGCGCACATTGCTATAAAAGCTAATCCTATTGTGTGCGCTTATGGCGCATGGTGGGCGAAGCCTGTTTTGCGGCAATTTTGCAATATAAATACGACAATAAATATTTATAATTTTAAGGAGTTTAATTATGGTTTGCATCACAATGGAAAACGGTAAAAAAATAGAGCTAGAGCTAGACGCCAAAGCGGCACCAATCACCGTGGAAAACTTTCTAAAGCTTGTGGGAGAGGGCTTTTACGACGGCCTTACCTTTCACCGCGTTATCCCCGGCTTTATGATTCAGGGCGGCTGCCCCGACGGCACAGGCATGGGCGGCCCCGGATATGGCATTAAGGGCGAGTTTGCGAAAAATGGCTGCGACAATCCTATCAAGCACACTCGCGGTGTTATCAGCATGGCGCGCAGCGCAAGCCCCAATTCCGCAGGTAGCCAGTTTTTTATAATGCATCAAGACGCGAGCCATTTAGACGGGCAATATGCCGCCTTCGGCCATGTGGTTAGCGGCATTGAGGTTGTAGACGAAATAGCTGCCGTGGAAACAGATTATAACGATAAACCGCAAATCCCCGTAAAGATTAAAACTATCACAGTAGAATAACACTAATATTTTAAGCCGCGCTTTGCAATGCAAAGCGCGGTTTTTTGCTGCTTTATAGGGGTAAAAGGCATACGGCGAAGAAAAAGCGACGGAATATAGCAATGCACACATTATTATTGCGCATCGGCATAGAGGTGGACACATGAAATTGCCCGACGACGGAATATACAGCAAATTGCACTTTATTTAAAAATTTTGCATATCAAAATAAGCTCTATATAAGCCTGCTGCAATGCCATAAAACATTTTACAGCATGTACATTTATTTTTTTTACAATAATCTATTGACACACTATATTATATCCGCTATAATATTGCTAAACTTGTAAACAACAAAATTCAAATGCGGATTTAGCGGCAAAATCTCCTTAGCGTAATCCGCAGGAAGGAGCAAATTATGGCATTTAGTACAGGCGCGCCCCTTTTGGACGCATTGGTACTTAGCATAGTAAGCCAAGAAAGCACCTATGGATATAAAATTACTCACGATGTACGCTCGGTTATGGACGTATCGGAAAGCACGCTTTATCCCGTGCTGCGCCGCTTGCAAAAAGACGGTTGCCTTGTAACCTACGACCAAGAGTTTGGCGGAAGAAACCGCCGATATTACCGCCTTACGGAAAGTGGCGTGCAGCAGCTGGAGGCATACCGCGCCGAGTGGCGGCAGTATGAGGAAAACATAGACAATGTATTGTTCGGAGGGATTTGCAATGAATAAAGCGGAATTTTTAGCGGCTCTGCGCCTGGAGCTTGGAAATGTTACTACAGACGAGCGCGACGCTGCGCTTGATTATTATAGCGAATATTTTGCGGACGCAGGCGAAGAAAACGAGCAATCGGTATTAAGCGAGCTTGGCAGCCCTGCATTAGTGGCGGAAAATATTCGCCAAAATTGCGGCACAGTGCCGGCGCCCATTCGTCCGGCACAGGATTATCGAAAGAACCAAGGCACCCAAGGCGGCAAGGCTCCTCGCAACAACAGCCGTACTATATTAATCATTTTACTTGTAATAGTTACCTTTCCTCTTTGGATAGGTATAGCAGGTGGGCTATTCGGCTTAATTGTAGGCGTGCTGGCCACATTATTTGCCCTTTGCGCTGTGGGCGTTGCCCTTATTATAGCAGGCGTCGGCGTTACAATAAGCGGCATCATCTTGCTTGGCACCACAATTGCAAGCGGCATTACAATGATGGGCGGTGGACTGATAGTTGCGTCCATAGGGCTTTTGATAACGGCAGGCATGGTGCTTGTAATAGGCAAGGGCGTGCCGCTTATCGGGCGCGGCATAGGCGGCATATTTAAAGCTTTATTTGGCAAAGGGGGTAGCGTGTAATGAAAGGCTTTTTAAAAGGAATGTGCATTACAGCGGCAGCGCTGATGATGCTGGGCATCGTTCTTACAATTTGCGGCACAGCCATTGGCGGCACATTTATAGGCGTAAATATAGATGGTAACGGTGTGCATTTTAGAGATTATAGCGGCCGCGATTACGGCTTTGGCTGGAGCAATAACAGCTCGAACCACCAAATAAGCGACGTGTATAGCTACAAAAAAGAAAGCGGAAATGGGCAGAATCATTCCTATACGGCTGTGCCAAAAGAGGATATTACTTCTCTCGATTTTGAGCTGGGCGGCGCAAAGGTGGATATTAAAACAGGCAGCGAATTTAAGCTGACCTTTAACAAAGCCTATAGCTGTAACAGCCGTGTGGAAAACGGCACTTGGATAGTGGAGATGGGAAATATGCGCCACGGTGGCGTATATGATAATAACGCCAATGTTACCATTACCATTCCTAAAAACGCCAAGTTTAAAAATATGGATTTATCCATGGGCGCAGGCAAAATAGATATGGACACCATTACCACCGAAACCTGTTCCCTAGAGCTTGGCGCAGGCGAGATGACGGCAAACGATTTTATATGCACAGGCGATGCCGACATCTCCGTGGGCGCGGCGATGCTAACCCTAAAGGGCGAGCTTTGCGGCAGCACATACTTAGAGGTGGGCATGGGCAGCGCAGAGCTTGAGGTTGCAAAAACGCCGGATTGTGGGTTTAAACTGGAAATGGGGCTTGGCTCGGCTACAATATTCGGTAAAAACTATGCAGGCATTGCCGAAATGTCGGAAAATACAGACGCAAAACAATTTTTCGATATAGAATGTGGCGTGGGCAGTGTGAATATTAAAGAAGCTTAACTTATGTTAGACGGTGCTTAAAAGGTAGCAAGCACCTGAATATCCCCTAGTGAGGCGATTTTATGCGCAAGCCGATGGTGTTTTGAGCGCAGTATAGCATTTTGACAAATGCATTAAAGAAAAATAAATTTATTTTCAAGGAGGATAATCATGGAAGAAAAAAGATTGTATAAAGCGCGTGGGCACAGAATGCTTTGCGGAGTTTGCGGCGGTGTAGCGGAATATTTTGGTATAGATCCCACCTTAATTCGCCTTGCATTTGTTCTGCTTTGCTTTGGCGCAGGCAGCGGCTTAGTGGCGTATATCGTTGCGGCAATTATAATACCGGAGCCGCCGATAGATTAATTAACAGTTTAGCAATATCTGTTTTAGTGACAATTTAACGCTTTTGTGATACAATAGTTTATTAGAGAAAAATAGTAATAATGATTTATTTTGTAAAAGGGGCGTTTATTTTGGCAAGTTCTAAAGACGCGATGCTTGGCACCGAAAGCATACCGAAGCTAATGCTAAAGCTTTCTTTGCCTGCTGTAGCGGCACAGTTTATTAACATGTTATATAACATTGTAGACCGTATTTATATAGGCAATATTCCGGAAATAGGCAATCTCGCTTTAACGGGCGTGGGCGTTACCTTTCCGATAATTATGCTTATAAGCGCATTTAGTGCCTTTGCAGGCATGGGCGGCGCGCCGCTTGCGTCTATCCGCCTTGGCGCAGGGGACAAAAAGGGCGCAGAAAAAATACTTGGCAACTGCTTTGTGCTTTTGTGTGGTATAGCGGCTGTACTTACAGTGGTTTTTCTTATATTTAAAGAGCCGCTTTTATTTGCCTTTGGTGCATCAAAAAACATTATCGGCTACGCCAACGATTATATTACCATCTACCTTTTCGGCACCGTATTTGTGCAAATGGCACTTGGGCTAAACACGTTTATCAGCGCACAGGGCAACGCCACCACGGCAATGTTCAGCGTGCTTATAGGCGCAATTATCAACATTGTGCTAGATCCTATTCTTATTTTCGGCTTTAACATGGGCGTAAAAGGCGCGGCGCTTGCCACCATTATTTCCCAAGCGGTCAGCGCGCTATGGGTGCTTCGCTTTTTGTTCAGCGCAAAAAGCAGCATACGCATACGCCCCGAATACATGAAGCTAAGCCGCAAAATAGTGGGCAGCGTGGCGGCACTTGGCATTGCGCCGTTTATAATGCAGGCTACCGAAAGCCTTGTTAGTATCACGCTGAATAGCGGCCTTCAAAAATACGGCGGCGATTTGTACGTGGGCAGCATGACTATTATCCAAAGCGTTATGCAAATGATTATCATGCCTGTTCAGGGCATTACCCAAGGCGTGCAGCCTATTATGAGCTACAACTACGGCGCGCAAAACTATGGCCGTGTGCGCAAAACGTTTTTCCTCTTATTACGCGTAACGGTATCGCTTACTGTTCTTGCATGCATAATTGCTATGCTTTTCCCTGCTATTTTGGCGCGTTTATTCACGCCGGACGCCGAGCTTATCGCAATAACCACAAAGGTAATGCCTATCTTCTTTGCCGGCATTTGGGCGTTTGGCCTGCAAATGGCTTGCCAAACCACATTTATGTCTTTAGGACAGGCAAAAACAAGCTTGTTTCTTGCGCTGCTGCGTAAAATCATTTTGCTTGTGCCCCTTGCAGTAATTTTGCCTATGGTTATGGGCAATGTTATGGGCATATTTATAGCAGAGCCGGTTGCAGATATCATAGCAAGCTTAACCACATTTATGCTGTTTCTTTCCCAGTACAAAAAGCTTTTACCTATGGAACATGAAACTGCAAAGTAATATTGATATAATCATTCGCCGCATTTAAAACAAATTTAAGTGCGGCGATTTTTGTATATTTGTGCCGATAAACAAAATTTGGCTTATAATGCATCTTCCGTTAATGGCGTAAATGATGTATTATAATACACAGTGTGCAGTTTTAATGCACAAATACACTTTGAGTGAGGATAATGCTGATGCTATATGATAAAATAATTATAGGCGCAGGGCTTTATGGGCTGTACTCGGCTTTATTCTGCGCAAAGCGCAAAGAAAATGTGCTTGTGCTAGAATGTGACGACGGCGCGTTTAAACGAGCCACCTATATAAACCAAGCGCGTGTGCATATGGGCTACCATTATCCGCGCTCTATATCCACAGCCGTTAAATCCAAGGGATATTTTGACAGATTTAACAGCGATTACGGCTTTTGCGTGCATGATAAGTTTGACCAGATTTACGCCACAAGCAGCAATTTCAGCTGGACCAATGCAGACCAGTTTCGCAAATTTTGCACAGCGTCTGGGATTAGATGCGAAGATGTGCTGCCTGGCAATTATTTTAACGAGGGCATGTGCGACGGCGCATTTTTAACTACAGAATACACCTATGATGCACAGCTTTTGAAAGACGAATTACTGCGCCAAATATCTGAATACGAAAATATTACGCTTATGTTTTCGGCAGAAATTACCGATATTAAGAAAAAGGAAAGCACCTTCGAGGTTTTTTTAAATGGCAAAGAAAGCTGCGAAAGCGGCTTTGTGTTAAACGCCACTTATGCAGGGGTAAACCAAATACAGGCAATGCTTTCGTATGAGCCGTTTAAAATTAAATATGAGCTATGCGAAATCATTCTTTGTAAAATAGGCGACAAGCTTAAAAATACGGGCATTACCGTAATGGACGGGCCGTTTTTCTCCATAATGCCCTTTGGCAAAACAGGGCTTCATTCCCTTACCGCGGTTACCTTTACGCCACATATCACAAGCTACGACGCCGTGCCTACGTTTCCGTGCCAAGCAAAAAGCAATGGCTATTGCTCGCCCGAAAGGCTGGGCAACTGCAACTATTGCCCGGCAAAGCCCGAAAGCGCATATCCGTACATGTCTAAGCTTGCAAAAAAATATCTTAAAAGCGAATACGAGTTTGAATACGTAAGCTCGCTTTTTTCTATGAAACCGATTTTAACAGCGTCGGAAATAGACGACAGCCGCCCCACGGTTATAAGGCAGTGCAGCACAAAGCCCACTTTTATAAGCGTGCTAAGCGGCAAAATAAACACAGTGTATGATTTAGATGAGGTGCTTATAAATGGTGACAATTAAAGAAAAAAACTTTGTATCTGCGGTGCTTTACGTACACAACTGTGAAGAAACCATAGGGGATTTTATAAAAAGCCTCCACAAGGTGCTTCAAGACAGCTTTGAAAAATTTGAAATAATATGCGTAGATGACGCATCAAGCGACGACAGTGTCGGCAAAATAAAACAGGTGGGCGGCGGCTTAGACGGCGCGTGCATCAGCATTATCCACATGAGCTATTATCAAGGGCTGGAGCTTTCAATGAACGCCGGCATAGACCTTGCCATAGGCGATTTTGTGTTTGAATTTGACAAGGCATTTATAGATTATGACGAAAAACTGATAATGGACGTTTACAACCATTCCTTAAAAGGCTTCGACATAGTAAGCACCTCGTCCAATGTCAAAAAAAGCGCAAGCTCAAGGCTTTTTTACAAGGTGTTTAACAAGAACGCGCACACACAGTACCCCATAAGCACCGAAACCTTTCGCGTGCTGTCACGCCGCGCAATAAACCGCGTACATGGCATGAGCAAAACCATTCCATACAGAAAAGCACTGTATGCCAACTGTGGGCTAAAGCTGGACGTTATCACCTATGCGCCCATATCCGGTGCAAAATATAAAAAAGAAAAGCAATACGGAAAAGAGCGCCAAGCAGTGGCGGCAGACAGCCTGATACTTTTCACAAACATAGCATACAAGCTTTCTCTTGGTATGACGGTGCTTATGATGCTTTCTACAGTGGTAACCGCGGTGTACGCAATTGTGGTTTTTATAAGCCAAAAGCCTGTCGCAGGCTGGACTACCACCACATTATTTATGTCATTTTCGTTTTTTGGCATTTTCGCCATTTTGGCAGTGGTTATAAAGTATCTTTCCATTTTGGTGGATTTGATATTTAAAAAACAAAAATATGTAATTGAAGGCATTGAAAAGCTTGGAAAATAACAGCGTTTGCCAACATGCACGGTAAATTTACGCCCTTTTGCCGCAATTGTGCAAAATTTAGCTATTATAGCATCTTTTATTCTATATTTAAAAGATGTATGATAGTATAAGAGCTTGCGGCGGACGTATTTGCCGCAAACAATATTAATATTTTAAAGGAGCTATGTAAAATGAAGGTAGTTGTTACAAAAAGCTATGATGATACCTGCGCTTTTATTGCTGATATGATTAAGAATTTGGTAAATGAAAAGCCAAATGCAAAGCTTGGCCTTGCCACAGGTGGCACGCCTGTGCCCATCTACAAAAAGCTTATCGAAATGAACAAAGCAGGCAAGGTGGACTTTAAGGGCGTACATACCGTAAACCTAGACGAATATTGCGGCATACCCGGCACACATGACCAAAGCTATCGCTATTTTATGAATACCAATTTGTTCGACCATATTAATATCGACAAGAAAAACACCTTCGTAGCCGCCGGCATGGGCGACCCCGAAGAAAACGCAAAAGAGCTGGAGCGCATGGTGCGCGAGGGCGGCAGTGCAGATTTGCAGCTTTTGGGCATTGGCAACAACGGACATATTGCCTTTAACGAGGCAAACGACGACCATCTTGTAGGCGTTGCCCACACAGAGCAACTTACCGAAAGCACCATAGAGGCAAATGCGCGTTTCTTTGCCAAAAAAGAAGATGTGCCTACCATGGCAATCACCATGGGCATGGGCGATATCTTGGCGGCAAAATGCGTAGTGCTTGCTGCCACAGGTCTTGGCAAGGTGCCTGCCATTAAAGGCCTTATCATGGACGATAAAATCACCACCAAAAACCCGTCAACTATGCTGAAAATGCACGAGAACGCAGTAATAGTAATAGACGAAGAATTGGCAAATGCAGTAGGATATAAGTTTTAATAAAGCAAAAAATATTATTGCGGTGATACAATAGTTTCATAAATAGTGCGTTGCGCTTTCTATAGCCAATGCTTGCAAATGGGCGGCCTTTATTGGCTGCCCATTATTTTTACCTTGCCGATACATCATTTGTGCATGGTGATAATAGGGCGGCTACATTATAATTAATGTAGCAATATGCGTACACATTACAATAGCATTTGTCAAAATGTTATTGCGTATGCATCATTAAAGCTGTTTTGCATAGGGGATTTAAGCTAAACAGCAAACGACAATTACAGAAAGAGGCATTGATTATGGAAACTGCTTATTTGATAGAGGAGCTGCTTAATTTTGGCGTGCAACATCAGTTCATAGGTAAGCTGGATAAAATTGTGGCACGCAATACGCTTTTGGATTTATTTGGGCTAAACGAGCCATATAAGGGCGAGGTAAAAGCCGATATACCGTCTTTGCCTACAGATATATTAAACGCTCTTGTGGCAAAAGCAGAGGAAAGCGGCATAATAGAAAGCGGAGTGCCTGCCATTGCCGTAAACTTTGAAACACGCATTATGGGCGCATTAATGCCTCGCCAAAGTGAGGTAGAGGCGGAATTTGCGCGTATTCGCAAGGAGAAAGGCGTATGCGCCGCAACGGAATATTTTTACACCCTTTGCGAAAAGGCAAACTATATCCGCACCGCGCAAATAGCGAAAAATATTAAATGGGAAACCGATACTAAGTACGGCAAAATGGAAATTACCATAAACCTTACAAAGCCCGAAAAAGATCCGAAAACCATTGCATTGGAGCGCCTTGCCCCTGCGGCAAGCTATCCCAAATGTATGCTATGCATAGATAATATCGGCTACGCAGGCAGGGTAAATTTCCCTGCAAGGCAAACACATCGCGTTGTGCCTATTACCCTTTGCGGCGAGGAATGGTATTTGCAGTACAGCCCATATGTGTATTATAACGAGCATTGCATCATTTTCAGCGAAAAGCACGAGCCCATGTGCATAGAGCAAAAAACATTTCGGCAGATATTCGATTTTGTTTCGCAGATACCTCATTATACTTGCGGCAGCAACGCAGATTTACCAATAGTGGGCGGTAGTATATTAAGCCATACCCATTTTCAAGGGGGCAATTATGTTTTCCCAATGCAAAACGCAAAGGCGCTTTGCGAATACGAATGTCCCGAATATCCCACCCTTAAAATGCACAGCCTAAAATGGCCCGTAAGCACTCTGCGCGTGCAAAGCCGCGACAAAGAGGCAATGATACGCTTTGCAACCGAGTTTTTGGATAAATGGCGAGAATATAGCGATGCAAACGCAGACATTATCGCATTTACCGAGGAAAACGGCACAAAAACGCCTCATAATACCGTTACACCAATATTGCATTATAACGACACAGAGGGCTTTATACTAGACCTTGTGCCAAGAAATAACCGTACCTCAGAGGAATATCCCGACGGCATTTTCCACCCACACAAGGAGATACATCATATTAAAAAGGAAAATATAGGGCTAATAGAGGTAATGGGGCTTGCTATTTTACCTGCGCGGCTAAAACCCCAAAGCGAACAAATTGCAAATGTGCTAATAGGCAAGGAAACAGCGGAAAATGTAAAGGCGAATGCCACGGAGCATGGCGAATGGATAGATTATCTTGTGCAAAAATACGGCACGGCGCAAAATAAGGCGGCGGCAGACGAGATTGTACGCACAGAAATAGGGTATAAATTTGAAACCTGCCTTGAGCATGCAGGCGTGTTTAAACAAACACAAAGCGGCACAGAGGCGTTTACGCGCTTTATGAATACCCTTGGCGCAAGGCAAATTTAGCTGTGAAATGCTGCGGCTGCTATTTAGAGATTATCGGGTGCGTGCTATCGAATATGTACAGCTAACACTGTTTTGCGAAACGGTGTAACAACATTAAGGAGAAAACAAAATGCAATGGACAGATATTAAAACCATAGTGCCCAAGGCATTCGCCGACAATGCCGAGGCAATAGCCACAGGAATATCAGGCGGCGGCATTTACATTGAGGATTACAGCGATTTAGAACAAGAGGTAGAGGCTATCGCCCATGTAGACCTTATTGAGGGCGAGCTTTTGGACAAAAACCGCAATGAGGTAATTATACATTTATATATTTCCCCCGACGAAAGCTTTGCCGAAATAGCAGACTTGATGCGCTCTAGGCTTTTGGCGGCAGAAATCCCCTTTACCATGCAGCTGGACGGTGTGGAGCAAGAGGACTGGGAAAACGGCTGGAAAGCATATTATCACGCCATGGATATAGGCACACGCCTTGCCATAGTGCCAAGCTGGGAAATGTACCCCACAAAGCGCACGGTAATTAAGCTGGATCCGGGCATGGCGTTTGGCACAGGAACCCACGAAACAACCGCCCTTTGCCTTGAGGCACTGGACGAGGCTATTAGCGGCGGCGAGCGCATGCTGGATATCGGCACAGGCAGCGGCATACTTGCCATTGCCGCAGTAAAGCTTGGTGCAAGCAGTGCCGAGGGTGTGGATATAGATCCCATGTGTGTGCGCACGGCAGGCGAAAACGCAGAGATTAACGGCGTAAAAGATAAATTTACCGTGCTTATAGGGGATTTGTCGCAAAAGGCAAGTGGCAAATACAATGTAATTTGCGCTAATATCGTGGCGAATGCTATTTTGTCCCTTGCACCGTCCATTCCGGCGCTATTGGCAGATGATGCCGAGTTTATCGCAAGCGGCATTATAGATACACGCAAAGACGAGG
>JAVWZM010000029.1:0-24139 GCA_036661035.1 Oscillospiraceae bacterium | reverse complement strand
GATGCCCTTAATGCCACAAGAGCGGCAGTTGAAGAAGGCATTGTTGCAGGCGGCGGCGTAGCCCCCATTAACGCAATACCTGCTGTTGCAAAAATTGTGGCACAGCTTACAGGCGACGAGCGCACAGGCGCACAGATAGTAATGCGCGCTCTTGAGGAGCCGCTTCGCCAGATTGCCGCAAACGCAGGGCTTGAGGGCAGCGTAATTATTGATAAAATAATGGCATCAGGCAAAGTAAACTATGGCTTTGACGCACAAAAAGAAGTGTACACTGACATGATTGAGGCAGGCATTGTAGATCCAACAAAGGTAACACGCTGTGCCCTTGAAAATGCGTCCAGTGTAGCCTCTATGGTGCTTACCACAGAAGCACTTGTGGCAGACGAGCCGGAAGATCCTGCCGCCGCAGCCGCTGCAAATGCAGCCGCCGCAAACATGGGCGGAATGTATTAATTTCCCGTTAAATACAATTCGACAAATCACATTAAAATCGGAGCAGTTTTACCGCTGTTCCGATTTTTTTGCTGCATTTTTGCAAGGAATGTATTTTTCTTGCACAAAAAAATAAATATTGAGATTTTTTTAACAATATTTTTTCAAAAGGTTGAAACTTGAATTAAATTAAACTATAATATTTAAAGATATCGTTTAAAGGAGGTTTGAGTGATGAATAAGCAAATTCTAATATCTGCTTTGGCAGGTGCCACAGCCGAGCCATCTGCAGGGGTAGTGGTGGCTACAGGTCTTGTTCTTGTGTTTTCGGTGTTGATACTTCTTTATCTTCTAATCACATTGCAGGGCAAATTCTTTTCATCAATAGATAAAAAGAAAAAGGTTGCAAGCGAAAACAAAGCAGCCGAGCTTGAAACAAAAGCGGCACCTGTACAGGTGCAAAGCAAACCGCTTTATATCGAGCAGGGCGTTCCCGGCGAGATTGTTGCGGCTATTGCAGCGGCAGTAGCATGTATGGACGGCGGCAAATATGTAATGCGCAGTGTTTCTCGTGTGTCAAAAGGGCGCAATGCATGGAGCCAAGCAGGTGTAGCATCATACACTGAACCATTTTAAGAAATAGGAGAGTATAAAACATGCAAGGCTTTTTAGACGCTGTTGTCGGCATTGCAAACGAATCCGGTTTTATGGGTTTGTTTGAAAATCCCGGCTACATAGTAATGATTTTAATCGCGTGCGTATTAATTTATCTCGCCATTGCAAAGCAGTTCGAGCCGCTACTACTGTTACCTATAGCGTTCGGTATGCTTTTGGCAAACTTGCCCTTCGGCGGCATAATTCATATGGAGTTTTTCCTTACAGAGTCGGGGCATCCCGACTTTATGCGAGTGCTAAACGAGGGAGGTCTTGCGGATATGCTATACCTTGGCGTTAAGCTGGGTATTTATCCTCCGCTTATTTTCCTTGGCATAGGCACTATGACGGATTTTGGGCCGCTTATTTCAAACCCGAAAAGCTTATTGCTTGGCGCGGCGGCTCAGCTAGGTATATTTACCACATATTTTGGTGCAAAGCTATTGGGCTTTACAGGCAAAGAGGCAGCATCAATCGGTATCATAGGCGGTGCGGACGGCCCTACAGCCATTTACGTGGCAAGCAAGCTGGCGCCTCATTTGCTTGGTGCCATAGCGGTGGCGGCATACAGTTATATGGCACTTGTGCCTATTATACAGCCGCCAATTATGCGTGCGCTAACCACCCATAAAGAGCGCTCTATTGTTATGACACAGCTTCGCGAAGTATCAAAGCTGGAAAAAATAGTTTTCCCGATACTTTGCACAATTATTATTTCTCTCATCTTGCCGAGCGCGGCACCTCTTGTAGGTATGCTAATGCTTGGTAACCTTATGAAGGAAAGCGGAGTTGTAGACCGTATCAATAAAACGGCAGGCAACGAGTTAATGAATATTATTACGATATTCTTAGGTATTTCCGTTGGCTGTACCACAAATGCAGATACATTCTTTACCGTACAAACAGGCCTTATTATTGCTCTTGGCTTGCTTGCATTTTGCTTTGGTACTGCAGGTGGTGTTATATTCGGCAAAATCATGTGCTGGGCTACAGGCGGCAAGGTTAATCCGCTTATCGGCGCGGCAGGCGTGTCTGCCGTACCAATGGCAGCGCGTGTAGCACAAAAAGTAGGTCAAAAAGAAAACCCGCAAAACTTCTTGCTTATGCATGCCATGGGCCCGAACGTAGCCGGTGTTATCGGCAGCGCGGTAGCCGCAGGTATCTTAATCAATATGCTGAAGTAATTCAGCCCAATCCGCCCAAGATTACTGTATTTGCTGTAATCTTGGGCGGATTTTATTTATGTAGCAAGCTTGCAAATTATGTTTTACAGCAATTATATTAGGCTTATAAGCCGAACGCCTTTTACTTTACGTGCAAAATGTGCTATAATGAATAAGTATTGCATTTGCAGTAAAATAACCGATAGGTGGGCACTGATGAACGACATGATACAGCAATTTTTAAAACTTAGAAAACAGTATATAGAAAATGCGTTTGGCAGGCTTAATCCTGTTCAAAAGCAAGCTGTTTTTACAACAGACGGTCCGCTTTTAATTTTAGCAGGCGCCGGCAGCGGTAAAACAACAGTGCTTGTAAACCGCATTGCGAACCTTGTACGTTTTGGCAGCGCATACAATAGCGATAAAACGCCAAGAGAAATAACAAAAGATGATATCAGCGAGCTAGAGGCTGCTATCAAAGATAAATCTGTGCCGTCAGAGAGGCTTTTGCCGCTTTTGTCAGAGCGCACAGTGCGCCCATGGAATATACTTGCCATCACCTTTACCAACAAGGCAGCAGGCGAACTAAAAACGCGGTTAAGCGATATTTTAGGCGAGCAGGGTGCGGATATAAATGCATCTACTTTCCACTCGGCATGTGTACGTATATTAAGGCGCGAGGCAGGCTGCTTGGGCTTTCCGCAAAGCTTTACCATATACGATTCCGACGACCAACAGCGTGCCATGAAAGAAGTATTCAAGCAGCTTAACATAGACGATAAATTTTTGCCTGTTAAAGCTGCCATAAGTGCTATGGGCCGCTTAAAAGATAAAATGATTAGCCCTGCTACAGCTCTTCGCGCACCGGCGGATTCTCGCGACGGCCTTGTTGCCCGTGCATACGAGGCATATCAAGCACGCCTTGTAAAAGCAGGCGCATTTGATTTTGACGATTTAATTTATTACACCGTTAAACTCTTAGAAGACAACGATTCTGTGCGTGAGGCATATCAGGCTCGTTTTAAATATGTGCTTGTAGACGAATATCAAGATACAAGCATTGCACAGTTTCGTCTTGTTAATTTGCTTACAGGCCCTGCGCAAAACATTTGCGTTGTTGGCGACGACGACCAGAGCATTTATCGTTTCCGCGGCGCAACTATTGAAAACATTCTCAGTTTCGAGAGCAATTTCAACAACGCAACGGTTATTCGCTTAGAGCAAAACTATCGTTCCACATCAAATATATTGAATGCCGCTAACTGCGTAATAAAAAACAACGAAGGCCGCAAAGGGAAAACCCTTTGGACTGAAAACGGCGAGGGCGACAAAATACTCCATTACGACGCCGAAAACGAGAATGAAGAGGCAGCGCATGTGGCGCAAATTATCGGTGCAAACCTTAAAAAAGGTGCCAAGCTGCGCGAACACGCCATACTATATCGCATGAACGCACAGTCGGGACCTATAGAAACATATTTTGCACGAGCAGGTGTGCCATATAAAATAGTGGGCGGACAGCGTTTTTATGACCGCAAAGAAATTAAAGATTTAATCGCCTACATGAGTATTGTTGCAAACAGTAAGGACGATTTACGCTTAAAACGCATTATAAACGAGCCAAGCAGAAAAATAGGCGCGGCTACACTGGAAAACCTTACAGGCATTGCTACAGAGCAAGGCACAAGCATGCTCGATATTATGGCGCATGTGCAGGACTATCCTGCGCTACAGCGTTCATCTTCAGCACTTGCATCTTTCTACTCCATGTACGAAAGGCTTGTGGCGGCAAGCGAAGAACTATCCATGGACGCTTTTGTAAGCGAGCTTATAGACCTTACAGGCTATCGCGCTATGCTTGAAGCGCAAAAAGAAGAAGGACAAACACGCCTTGAAAACGTGGGGCAGCTTGTTTCTAGCGTAAAAGCATATGCAGACGAACGCCAAGATGAGGCAACCTTGTCTGGATATTTAGAGGAAGTTGCTCTTATCAGCGATATCGACAGCTACGACGAAGGCGCAGACGTTGTTGTTATGATGACAATGCATGCTGCTAAAGGGCTTGAGTTTGATTATGTTTTCCTTGTTGGTCTTGAAGAAGGCATATTCCCAAGCGAAATGTGCCGTTATTCTAACGAGGATTTGGAAGAAGAACGCAGGCTATGCTATGTAGGTATCACAAGGGCGCGCAAGGAGCTATATCTTTCCAGCGCCGCCAGCCGCATGATTTTTGGCCAGACTAAACACAACCGTTCCTCACGCTTTTTAGAGGAAATAGATAAAAACCTTATAGAAGAAAAGGTAAATCCCGTGCTTGTTGCGGCAAAAGCCGCTCGTGCGCGTTATCAAGAGAAACGCTCTGCACCGCGTGCGCCACAGCCCGTGTACACCAGCCGCTCCACACTTGCGGCAGGAGGCGGCACAGGTGTGCTTGCAATGCCTACAGTTGCGGCTGAAGGCAAGGGCAAAACAGAAGCAAGTAAGCCGAAAACCACCTTTAAGTCAGGCGAATTTGTAAACCATAAGGTGTTTGGACGCGGAGAAGTGCTAAGCGTTACACCTGTTGCAGGGGATACCATTGTAGAAATTAAATTTGATACCGCAGGCATTAAAAAAACCATGGCAAATTATGCACCGCTATCTCATATTAGCGAATAAGATTTTATACTAAGAGGTGTCTTATGAATGTAAAGCTTTTGGCATATACCCCAAACCCGGAAAAAGTAGTTGCCGCCGCGGCGAAGCTTTGCTATTCCTCAGTTGGAATAGACGAACTGCTAGACGGTTTAACAGAAGATAAAAGCAAAGAATTTGTTGAAATGCTCGCTACTATGGGGCACGAAAGCCCCACAGAGCATGTTTCATTTACCTTTGCTATAGAGGGTGTAAGCCGCACACTTTTAGCGCAAATTACTCGCCATCGCATTGCCAGCTATAGCGTGCAAAGCCAGCGTTATGTTCGCCTAGACGGTTTCGACTACGTTACACCGCCGGAAATAGAGCAAGACGAAACTGCTAAAGCTGCTTTTGACAAGGCAATGCAAAGCGAAAACGAAAACTATAACCGTATTGCCGCTATTTTAAAAGATGGGCATATCGCAAGGCTGATAAAAACAGGCATGGACGAAAAAACAGCCGCACGCAAAGCTGAAAAGCTTGCTATAGAGGACGCACGTTTTGTTTTGCCAAACGCTTGTACTACTAAAATGATAGTTACCATGAACGCGCGCAGCCTTAACAACTTTTTTCATGAGCGCTGCTGCACTCGCGCACAGTGGGAAATAAGAGAGCTTGCCGATAAAATGCTTATCCTAGTAAAAGATGCGGCGCCGTCGCTATTTTGCAAAAGCGGGCCTAAATGTGTTTCAGGCGCTTGTCCCGAAGGTAAAATGAGCTGTGGTAAATCTGTACAAATGCGCGAAAAATACACCAATCTGCAAAAGGAGAATAACCTTTGAGTGGTAAATTAATAGTAATAGAAGGGCTAGACGGCAGCGGCAAGGCCACACAGGCAAAGCTATTGTATGACGCTTTAAAGCAAGAGCATACCAAAATACAAAAAGTGAGCTTTCCAAATTACGATAGTCCATCAAGCAGCCTTGTAAAAATGTATCTTGATGGGCAATTTGGCGATAAGGCTACAGATACAGGCGCATATGCAGCCTCTTGCTTTTACACTGTAGATAGATTTGCCAGCTACAAAACCATATGGGGAGATATGTACAATAACGGCGGTATAGTTATTGCCGATAGGTACACCACTTCAAACGCCATACATCAATGCTCTAAATTACCGCGTGCCGAATGGGATAATTATCTTGATTGGCTATTCGATTTTGAGTATAATAAGATAGCAATACCAAAACCACAGCTAGTGATATATCTTGATGTGAACCCCGAGATATCACAAAAATTAATGACAAAGCGTTATGGCGGCAACGAAGGCAAGAAGGATATCCACGAGCGCGACACCGAATATTTGCTTAAAAGCCGACAAGCGGCAGAATATTGCGCGCAAAAATGCAATTGGATAACAATATCTTGCACCGAAAACGGGGATATACGCCCCATGCAGCAAATACATAACGATATCGTCCAAAATGTAAATAAAATCTTATTTTGACCAATGCTTGTTATAAGCGGCAATATTTTTATGCCGCAAATAGCAGGTGTGAATGGAGTATGCCAATGGTTAGAAAATTACAAACAGAAGATTTAGCTTGGGTTAGCGAGCATTACAGCGACAGCTTAGCAAAGCTTTATGCACTTGGCGGCATGGAATATAGCTTAGTATATGAAGAAAACCATGTTGTGAAAGACGCGCTTTTAACTGCCAAATCCGATTTTGACGGTGCAAAGGGCGTCTATATTTATTCCCACCAAAAAGACGAGTTGCAAAACGATTTAATTCAATCAAACTTGCTCAATGCCTTAGAAAAAGATGCCGCAACGGACGATTTGTCATTCATCTTTACTGCATATTGCGATGTAGAGTTTTATAAAGCGGCAGGCTTTAAAGCGGCATTTCCCATGCGGAAAATAAAACGAAATTTTAAACGCAATTTATGGGCTGTGGCAGATTTTGATACAATTACCGCAAACAAATTGCCTATATTAAGAGAAAAATACATCAAAAGCGCATATGCATCACCTTTAAAAGGCGGATATGCTTCCATGATGACAGGCATGTATAATAAAGGTGCAATTACAGCAGAAAACTATGGTGCATATGCAATAATGTATCGCCTTGAAACGGAGCTTTTAATTACCGAGCTTTACGCAAAGGACGATGCAGCCGCTATGCATTTAATAGAGGCGGCAGGCGATAATTACGCCAGAGAAACAGCCACAATATTACTTTCCTGTGAAAATGAGGTTTTTATGGGTGAGGGAGAAAAATATCATGGTGGGCTTATTAAAACAATAGGCAAATGTCCCAATGCCGATTTATCATATAACGGCATGCTGATAAAATAGTAATTTAACGAGGTGCTTTAATGGAACGCAAAAAACATAAAAACAAAAAAGGCAAAGCTATCATTCTTGTATTGGTATCAATATTACTCTTAATTGCTGCTATATGCATAGCCTTTGTATATAGCGATATTAACGGTAAATTCCGCGGTGCTGAAGAAGTATCCGTAAAAATAGAGCAGGGCATGGGGCCGCTTGCAATAGGCAAGGTGCTGCAAGAAAATAAAGTTATCCGTTCTGCTCAATTGTTTCGCTTTTATGTAAAGGCAAGCGGCGACGCAAGCATGCTGCAATACGGAGATTTTGGCTTGACCACCGATATGAGCTATGCAAAAATTGTAGAAACGCTGAAAGCGACAAAGCAGAAAAAAGATTCCATTCGTGTTACCTTCCCTGAGGGCAGCACAGTGGTGCAATTTGCCCAAAAGCTTGAAGCTGCAGGGCTTTGCAGCGCAAAAGAGTTTATAGATACAGCAAATACAGCCGATTTCAGCCAGTTTGCCTTTTGGGGCAAAATAAGCGATAATCCAATGCGTTTTATGAAAGCCGAAGGATATCTTTTCCCTGAAACATACGATTTTTTCAAAGACGATACACCGTATAAAATAGCCGAAAAGCTATACGCGCATTTTGACGAGCGCATCACCCCCGAATATTACACGCGCATGGAAGAAATGGACATGAGCCTAGACGAGCTTATCACCTTGGCGTCTATTGTACAAGAGGAGGCAGGCCCTGTAGAGGAGCAGCCACATGTTGCGTCAGTGCTTTTAAATCGCCTAAAACCGGGTTCTCCGCTGCCCGGATTACAGTGTAATGTAAGCAGCTATATCAGAGAGCCTGGAAATTATGTGAATGATTATATTATCCCATATTATGGCGGCAAAGAATATATACCCGAGGGCATGTTCGACGCTTATGACACATATAAAATCTTAGGCTTGCCGGCAGGCCCCATATCTTGCCCCGGTATAGACGCCATTAAAAACACTTTGTATCCCAAATGCCCAGATGGCGACGAATGTCCACATTATTATTTTGTAACAGATTTAGCAGGCAAATATTATTATTCGTCAACATTAAATGAGCATAATAACAACATAGCCATTACAAAAAAGGTGAACGCATCTCTTGGTAAATAAGATATAAATACGGCTGTTGTAAACACAAGGCGAAAACAAAGCGTTTCCGCTTTTGGTTATCTGTGTTTGCAACAGCCCATGCATTACAGCAATTTTACTTTTGATTGTCCTACTAAAAGCCCTCGTCTTTGCTGTATGCAATTTGACAAAAGGCTTGAGTACAAGGACAATAATAAGTCAAGTCGCTATATAAGGAGTACATTTATGGAGCAAATAACAAAGCCGGAGCTTTTATCTCCAGTGGGTGATATGGAGCGGCTTAAATACGCTATAGCATATGGAGCAGATGCCGTGTATCTTGGCGCAGACAAATTTGGCATGCGTGCAGCACCTAAGAATTTTACCGATACAGAGCTTGCCTTGGCGGTAAAATATGCGCACGAGCGCAATGTTAAGGTGTATCTTACGTTAAATGCCGTGCCGTCCAACAAAGAAATTGCTTCTTTGCCGGATTTTGTACGTATTGCGCGTGAATGTGGCATAGACGCGTTTATTGTGGCAGATTTAGGCGTGCTGGCAATAGTAAAAAAGTTTGCACCAGAAACTGACATTCATTTTTCAACACAGGTTGGCATTGCCAACTATATGGCGGCAAATGCCGCATACGACCTTGGCGCAAAACGAGTGGTACTGGCAAGAGAATTAAGCTTAAATGATATTGCCATTATACGCGACAATACCCCTGACGATTTAGAGCTTGAGGCGTTTGTACATGGCGCAATGTGCATGTCTTTTTCAGGACGCTGCCTTTTGTCACATTATATGACGGGGCGCGACGCGAACAAAGGCGAATGTGCGCAGCCTTGCCGCTGGAAATTTAAGATTACAGACGAAAAAAATCGCCAATATGATATTGGCGAAGAAGACGGCGGAAGCTATATTTTAAATGCTAACGATTTATGCACAGCACCTTTTATAGACCAGATAATTAAAGCAGGCATCAATAGCCTAAAGATAGAGGGAAGGGCAAAAAGCTTTTACTATGTGGCAAGCGTTACAAGCGCTTACCGCAAAGCTGTGGACGCATATCTTACAGGTAAAGAGCCTTTCCTTTGCCCCGAAGATGTACTGGAGGAGCTTACACGCACGTCACATCGTAAATATTCCACGGGATTTTTCTTTGGCAAGGACGGGGCTGTACAAAACACGGATTTTGGTGGATATATACGCGAATGGGACGTAATGGGAGTTGTGGAAGATTACAACGACGGTATAGCCACATGCACACAGCGCGGCAAATTTCTTCTTGGGCAGGAGCTTGAGGCTCTTACACCATCTGGCAAGCTGTTTAGCTTTACTCCTACATTTTTGTGGGATAAGGATAACGAAGAAATAGAAAGCACTCCACACGCCATGATGGAATTTAAAATTCCTTGCGATGAGGAGCTGTCGCAATATACCTTGCTAAGGCGCAAGGCGTAATGCAGCAGCGCTAAAATATACGAAAGCTTAAATGTGCCATAGTATAGTGCGTCACCGACAAAATGCATCATAGAATAATAAATTAAAGCAGTAATGTGCCACCGTAATAATGCATTATAGATGTAATGTATTAACTCCAAAATGCATCAAGAAGGGTTTTTAATTCATCGGTATGGTGTATAGACGCACAGTGCCGCCAATGCTCGGGAAAGAGCTGTTTATATCGTTCGCTTGCGTATCGGCTGTCTATCAAAAGCACTATTCCTTTATCCGTTGCTGTGCGTATTACACGGCCTGCGGCTTGCAGCACCTTGTTAAACCCGGGATATTGATACGCATAGGCAAAGCCGTCGCCTATAGTATTTTCGTAATAATCACGCAATGCGTTTTGCTGCGTGGATATTTGCGGCAGCCCTACACCCACTATTATGCTGCCAATTAGCCTGTCGCCCACAAGGTCAATGCCCTCGGAAAAAATGCCGCCAAGCACGCAAAAGCCAACTAGGGTTTCTTCTGTATTGCCATTAAAGTAGCGCAAGTATTCGTCACGTGCATTCTCGTCCATTTTGCTTTCTTGAACATGCGTATTTATTGCAGGGTACAGCTCGCTAAAGCGTGTGCAAACGTCGTTTAAATATTTGTAAGATGGGAAAAACACTATATAATTGCCTGCTTTAGCACATATGGCACAGTAAATTAGCTTGCATACTTCGTCTAAGCTGTCGGTACGGCTTGTAAATTTTGTGCTGATATGCTCCGCCGAAACAAGACAAAGATTTTCGGTGGGGAATGGGCTGTCAAGTACAATACGTTTACAGCCTTCAAGACCAAGTGTTTTTATAAAATAATTTAGCGGAGATAATGTAGCGCTAAATAATACCGAGGCTTTTCCAAGGCTAAGACATTTATCAATAAATGATGATGCGTCAAGACAGGACAAATTAATTGACACATCATTGCTATTTGTAAAAATAATAGTTACATAATTATCTGAATAAAACTCGTAAATACGCATAAAAAATCTTGTTTCAAAATATAAAGCCAATATTTCACCATGCAGCTCATGCCCTTTGTTTTTGCAAAGCCACTCGCTGCAAACTGCGTTAAAAGCTAATATAGCCTTGATAAAAGTTTTATCAGGCTCTTTTTTCAATATTTCGTGCGCCGTGCCACATTCGTGACGCATTTCGATAAAAGCGTTATTAAGCTCTGTAAAGCAAGCGGAAAGCTTGCTTTTCTTTTTGCCAAGTGCTTTTTTTACAGCATAAAAATCCGCCTTATTAAGCCTTGCGCTGTACATAGAGCGTGCGCGCTCGCTAAGATTATGCGCCTCGTCCACAAGAAAAACATAGTCGCCCTTTTCAACGTCAAAAAAGCGTTTAAGCCGCACAACAGGATCGAATAAATAATTATAATCGCATATTATAACGTCGCAAAAAAGGGATAAATCCAGTGCCAGTTCAAAGGGGCAAAGTTTGTTTTCTTTAGCAAAAATTTCTATATTTTCTTTTGTAAATATATTATTACCGCGTAAAAAACGCAGTAATGCGTCGTTAATTCTGTCGTAATATCCATTTGCATATATACAGGCATCGGGCGTACATTCGCGCGTATCTAAAAAGCAGATTTTATCCTTTGCGGTAAGCGTTAGGCTTTTAATATCGGGGTTTTTCTTATCGCGCAAAACATCAAGAGCATCTTCTGCCGCTTTGCGTGTAATAGTTTTTGCGGTAAGATAAAATATGCGCTCTGTTTTGTTTTCGCCCATTGCTTTTATGGCAGGGAATAAGGTAGACATGGTTTTGCCAATGCCCGTGGGCGCTACTGCTGCTAAGCGAAAGCCGCTGTCTATAGTTTTGTAAACCGCCCTTGCAAGCTCATATTGCCCTTTACGATATTCTGCAAATGGAAATTTAAGCAGTGCCGTATCATTAGTGCGCTTTTGCTGATGCTCGTTGGCAAATATAGCCCACGGCTCGTATTTTAATAAAGTATCATTTAAAAAATTTTCAAGTTCATCTTTTGTAAATTGCTTTTGATGCCTTATTATTTCGTCTGTATCTATCTGATAATAGGTAAGCTGAACCACAGCACTTTCCAGCTTTTCACTCTCGCATAAAAACGCCCCATAGCATTTTGCCTGTGCCCAGTGTAAAGGGCTATAGCTTGCGGTAAGCATTTCTATAGGCGTATCAGTGGTTTTTATTTCGTCTATAATCGTTTGTCCGTTTTCGGTAAAAATACCGTCTGCACGGCCGTTCAAAATATATTCAATATCGTTTATACTTCGTGTGGCTTTCAGCGCAACCTCGGCGCGATATGCCTCGCCGCCTTCTTTTTGCAAGCGTCTATGTATACGCCCGCCCTCCAAAGCGCGCTCTGTGCCGCTAAAACGGCTGTCTATACTGCCGCTACGCAGCACAAATTCCACTAAATTTCGCACAGAAAGCTTTACTGTTATATGCAAGCATTTCACCACCTTAAATTTATTGTAGCATAGATTGTCTTTTTATAACAGTATTTTATCACGTTTGCTTTTTTTCTTTGGGGATATTGTCATTGACAAAAAACACTACCTATTGTTATCATATACTATAGGGAAACACTATATATAGTAAAAGGGGTGCGTCAGTTGCAATTTGTTAATGGAGCATGGACGAAAGAAATAAATTTAAGGGATTTTATTGTACGCAATTATACGCCTTACAGTGGGGACGAAACGTTTTTGGCAGCCCCAACATCTGCCACTAAAAAGCTTTGGCAGATATTAAGCGATAAAATGAAAATAGAACGTGAGCGCGGCGGCGTATATGATATAGACGAAAAAACCATTTCCACTATTACTTCACACGAAACGGGATATATAGATAAAGACCTCGAAAAAATAGTAGGTATGCAAACAAACGAACCGCTTAAACGCGCAATAATGCCGTTTGGCGGATTTAGGCTTGTAGAAAAACAGCTTGATGCCTACGGCAAAAAAATGGATCCGCAGGTTGCCCATGTGTTTGAATATCGCAAGACACATAATGACGGAGTGTTTGACGCATACACAGACGAAATGAAGCTTGCAAGGCATACGGGGATTATCACAGGCTTGCCAGACGCCTATGGCAGAGGCCGTATAATTGGCGACTATCGCCGCATTACGCTGTACGGTGTGGACTTTTTAATAGAGAAAAAAGAGCATGCAAAGAAAACCTTGGTGTTTGATATTATGGATAGCCCTGCTATTCGCCAGCGTGAGGAAATAAGCGAGCAATTGCGCTCTTTAAAAGAGCTTAAAGCTATGGCGGCGCAATATGGCTACGATATTTCCGCCCCTGCGCAAGATACAAAAGAGGCTATTCAGTGGCTGTATTTTGGATATCTTGCGGCTGTAAAAGAGCAAAACGGAGCCGCAATGAGCATTGGGCGCATATCTACATTTTTAGATTGCTACGCCGAATACGATTTGAAAAACGGCATATATACAGAAGAAGAAATACAGGAATTTGTAGACCAGTTCATCATGAAGCTGCGCATAGTGCGCTTTTTGCGTACACCTGCATACGACGAGCTTTTCAGTGGCGATCCCACATGGATTACCGAGGCAATCGGCGGAATGTGCCTAGACGGGCGTCATATGGTAACGAAGATGAGCTACCGCTTTTTGCACACGCTTACTAATCTTGGCTGTGCGCCGGAGCCGAACCTTACGATTTTGTGGAGCGAACGTTTGCCAAGAAGCTTTAAAAAATATTGCGCGCGCATATCTATGCAAACTTCATCTATTCAATATGAAAACGACGATTTGATGATAGAAAAATTCGGCGACGATTACGGCATTGCGTGCTGCGTGTCCGCCATGCGCATAGGCAAGCAAATGCAGTTTTTTGGCGCGCGTGCCAACCTTGCAAAAGCATTATTATATGCAATTAACGGCGGACGCGACGAACGCAGCGGCGCACAGGTAGCACCCTTATTGGCACCCATACAAGGGGACGTGCTGGACTACGACGAAGTGATGCAGCGCTACGACGAAATAACGGATTGGTTATCAAAATTATACATCAGCACATTAAATATTATCCATTACATGCATGATAAATATTGCTACGAGCGCATAGAAATGGCATTGCACGACGAGGACATTATGCGCACGTCCGCATGCGGCATGGCAGGGCTGTCGGTTTTGGCAGACAGCCTTTCTGCCATCAAATATGCAAAGGTAAAGCCCATACGCAATGATGAGGGGCTATGTGTGGATTTTGTAATTGAGGGCGATTATCCCAAGTATGGCAACAACGATGCACGCGCAGACGATATTGCAGTGCAGATTGTAAAGGACTTCATGGAAAAGCTTTCAAAGCATCGCACATATCGCGATTCTAAGCCAACTATGTCTATATTAACCATAACCTCGAATGTGGTATACGGCAAAAAAACAGGCGCAACCCCCGACGGACGTAAAGGCGGAGAGCCATTTGCACCGGGCGCAAACCCAATGCACGGCAGAGATACAAATGGCTGCGTTGCCAGCATGAAAAGTGTTGCCAAGCTACCTTACGATTTTTCAGAGGACGGTATATCTTATACTTTTTCAATTGTGCCAAAGGCTCTTGGCAAAAACGCAGAGCAGGGCGAAGAAAACTTGGTGGATTTACTGGACGGATATTTCTTAGACAGCGGTCATCATATCAATGTAAACGTAATGTGCAAAGAAACCTTGCTTGACGCTATGGAGCATCCGGAAATGTACCCACAGCTTACTATAAGGGTGTCGGGCTACGCCGTAAACTTTATCAAGCTTACAAGAGAACAGCAGCTAGACGTTATTAACCGCACCTTCCATGATAGGTTTTAGCCATGGGAGTTATAGGACGTATACATTCTAGAGAAAGCTTTGGTGCTGTAGATGGCCCCGGCATACGCTTTGTGCTTTTTGTACAGGGCTGTAAGTTAAGATGCAAGTTTTGCCACAACCCCGATACTTGGAATGTAAATTGCGGAGAAACGGTAAATAGTGACGATATCGTGAAAGAAATAGCCTCTTATCGCAATTTTATTAAAAGCGGAGGCGTAACTATTTCGGGCGGAGAGCCGCTGCTACAGCCGGAATTTACACTTGCCGTTATAAACGGCTGTAAAAAAAACGGGTTTCATACAGCTGTTGATACAGCAGGCTTTGCACCGCTTATTGTCGCAAAGCCTGTAATAGACGCGGCAGACCTTATTTTGCTTGATATCAAGGCGTTAAATGACGAGTTTTGCATATCTTTAACAGGCGAAAGCAACCAAAATGCTCTTGCAATATTACGCTATTGCGAGAATATTAAAAAGCCTGTTTGGATAAGGCATGTTTTGGTGCCGGATATAACCTTAGAGCCGATATTACTTGAAGAAACAGCGCAATTTTTAAGTGGATTTTCCTGTGTTCAGAAAGTGGAGCTTTTGCCGTTTCATAAAATGGGCGAATACAAATGGAAAGAGCTTAACCTTGAGTATGATTTAAAAGATACACGCGAGCCTACCGGCGAAGAAATTGAAAACGCAAAACAAATATTTATAAATAAAGGCTTAACAGTAGTTTAATACTGTTAAGCCTTTATGCTTTACACGGTATATATTATCGCAACAACGATAATTTTAATTAGCTATTTGCAAAACATAATGGGAACCACCTGTATTTGTTAAACACTAGGAGAAACACCCATAAAAGAGGAATTGTGCAAGGCACTCTCAAAAAAACGAATTACTACTGTGGCATTGCATTTACAAGCCCACGCTCGGCGTCTACGGACACCTTCATGCCGTCGTGCAATACACGCGTGGCACTAAGTGCGCCCACTATTACAGGTTTGCCAAGGGTAAGCCCCACTATAGCGGCATGGGAATTAAGGCCTGCTTCTTCACAGATAATTGCGCTTGCGTCACGTAGCATGTCTAAAATATCGTTAGACGTGGAATGTATCACAAGCACATTGCCCGGTTTTAGCTTTGCACGCACTTCATCGTCTGAACGGCATACGCAGGTAAGCCCCATTGCATTTGTGCGCCCAATACCAACACCCGATAAAAGGGAGTCGCCAACCAGATGCGCTTTAATCATGTTTGTGGTGCCGGATATGCCAACAGGCACACCTGCAGTGATAACCACAAGGTCGCCATTTTCCAAAAGCTTCGCCTTTTGCGCGGCATCAACAGATTTTGCAATTAATTCGTCAGTGTCGTTTGCATATTCCATTAAAAGAGGTGTAATGCCCCAAGACATAGACAAATGACGGCATATTTGCTCTGTAAGCACACATGCTATAATAGGCGTGGCAGGGCGATATTTGCACAAAAGCCTCGCTGTTTCGCCGCTTTTGCTAACGGTGATAATCGCGTCTGCGTGGATATCCATAGCTGTTGTACAGGCGGCATGCGCCACAGCGGCTGCTACGCTGAGATGTGCATCGCCGGCGTTTGCACGCAGACGTTTGTCGTAGTTAATATCGCTTTCGGTGCGCTCGGCAATGGCTGCCATGGTGCGCACTGCCTCTACAGGATATTTGCCGGCGGCAGTTTCGCCGGAAAGCATTATTGCTGAGGTACCGTCGTAAATAGCGTTTGCCACGTCAGTAATTTCCGCTCTTGTAGGACGCGGATTTTCCATCATGCTTTCAAGCATTTGTGTTGCTGTAATTGCAGGGCGGCCGGAATTATAACAATGTGCGATAATGTTTTTTTGGATAATGGGTATTTCTGTAAAATCAATTTCCACGCCCATATCACCGCGAGCAATCATGATGCCGTCTGAAACGGACAAAATCTCGTCTATGTTTTCAACGCCCTCACGGTTTTCAATCTTTGCAATTATTTTAATGCTATCGCATTTTTTACTGTCTAATAAACGGCGTATTTCCAATATATCTTGTGCGTTTCGTGTGAAGGAGGCGGCAATAAAATCGAAGCCCTCTCCAATACCAAACAAAATATCGTCTTTATCTTTTGCGCTCATATACGGCAAAGAAAGCTTAACTCCGGGTACGTTTACACCTTTATTATCGGATATTACGCCGCCGTTTTTAACTTCGCATATAATTTCGTCCGCAATTAATTCTTTAACGGTTAATTCAATAAGCCCATCTGCCAAAAGAACGGTAGAGCCTGTTTTCAAATCCTGTATAAGATCCTTATACGTAATGGCGCATTTGTTTTCGTCGCCCTCAATATCCTTTGAAGTAAGCACAAAGGTTTGACCTGTTTTCAGCACAGCCTTGCCGTTTTTAAACTTGCAAAGACGTATTTCGGGGCCTTTTGTATCAAGCAGCGCAGCAACAGGCAAATTAAGCTCTGTGCGCAGTGCTTTTAATTCATTTAGTCTGCGTGAATGGTCTTCGTGCGTGCCGTGGGAAAAGTTAAAACGAGCCACATTCATGCCGCTTTGCAGCATTTCACGCAGTACGCCTTGTTTATCCGTAGAAGGGCCAAGGGTGCAGACGATTTTTGTTCTCCTCATATTTTTGTTCTCCATTCATTAATCATAATAACGCGGTAAAATGTTTTATACAACGTTATTTGTCGTGTTTTCGGTTGCCGATTTAACGACTGTGAAACGGTGCGTGAAATTGCACCGCGAGCGATATGATAACCCTTTGTGGTTATTGTACCTTATATATTATACTCGAAAAGAGTGCATATGCAAGCGAAAAATATTGCAATAATATAATAAAGAAAATTTTACAATTTTAGAATAATGGTATATAATATAAGTATAACTTTTGACAGGAGTGTAAATATGGATAAACGCGTATTTTTAATTGTGCTGGATTCATTTGGAATAGGTGAAATGCCAGATGCTGCGGATTTTGGCGATGAGGGCAGCGACACACTTGGCGCAATTGCCACCAGTGATAAATTTAATGTGCCTAAGCTGCAAAGCATGGGCATGTTTAATATCGACGGCGTTAAGCTTACACCAAAAGCAGATGCCCCATTAGGAGCGTTTGCGCGTTTGTGCGAAAAATCCAAAGGCAAAGATACTACAATAGGCCATTGGGAAATTGCAGGAGTGGAAAGCCCAACAGCGCTACCTGTATTTCCAAACGGATTTCCATCAGATTTAATAGACGCTTTCAAGGCAAAAACAGGCTGCGAAGTGCTTTGCAATAAACCCTATTCAGGTACAGATGTTCTGCGCGATTACGGCGAGGAGCATATGCGTACGGGCGCGTTAATAGTATATACCTCGGCAGACAGCGTATTTCAAGTGGCGGCGCACGAGAGCGTAGTGCCGTATCAAAAGCTGTACGAATATTGCGAGGCAGCGCGAGAGCTATTGACAGGCAAATACGGCGTAGGCAGAGTAATCGCACGTCCGTTTGCAGGCGAAAACCCTGAAAACTTTAAAAGAACTACCAACCGCCACGACATTTCTTTAAAGCCGCCACGCAAAACTATGCTAGATGCCATTAAAGGGGTAGGTCTTGCTTCAATCGGTGTTGGTAAAATATATGATATTTTTGCAGGTGAGGGCATTAGCGAAAAAATCAAAACAACAGGAAATGTAAACGGCATGGAAGAAACAATACGTCTTGCAAAAAGCGATTTTCACGGCCTTGCTTTTATCAATCTTGTGGATTTTGATATGATTTACGGCCATCGCAACGATATAGACGGATATGCCGCCGCCGCAACGCAATTCGACAAGCAGCTTTGCGAATTATTGCCGCTGTTAAGAGAAGACGATTTACTAATGATAACTGCAGACCACGGCTGCGATCCGTCCACACCGTCCACAGACCATTCACGCGAATATGTTCCATTGCTTATTTACGGCGCAAAAGTGAAACAAGGCAAAAACCTTCATACTATAAATGGGTTTGGCTGTATTGCGGCAACAATATGCGCATATCTTGGTGTAAATGCTAACCTTGATGGCGAAAATCTGCTATCTAAAATAATTTAAGGCGTTAGCCATTATTGTAAAATCGAAAATATCCCATGTGCAAATTATCGCACATGGGATATTTTAAATTGTTATTACAGTTTAATAGTAATAAACATGCGGTGCATCACATTGTTTTTGTAAAATTGCCATCTAAAACATGTTGCAGTCAAATGTGGCGTATTTTTTTTAATTTATTTATAAAATCTTGAAATAAACATACATTCTAAATCGTTTAATCTATAGAACATTAAAAAACAAATTGAAAGAGGTGGCATCTATGCTGGAGATAATTTTAGCAGCACTTGGCGCGTTTGCTTGTCTTGGTTACATTTTTTCGTCAGCCGCAAACGAACAAACATATACACAAGAGGTGGCAAAGGAAACGATTCAGAAAGATGCCCACAACGTAGCGGCATAACGCATTTAATACAATTTAAGGGACGGCACTCAGCCGCCCCTTAAATTTATTTATCACTTGTTAAAAACCCATGTATGCACCACCGCGAATGCCTCGCGCAAATAGCAAGGCAACACCGATACTGCTCCTGTGCTTGCAGGCACGGCGAAAATGTTGCCATATCCCGCGCGTTTTGCCGTAACACTTGCGCGATAACAGTGAAAGTTATTTGTAACAAATGCAATATTTTCGTTTTTATCAATGCCGTTTTCTTTTAAAATATCCGCACTCATTGAAAAGTTTTCGCGTGTGGAAGTGCTTTTAGTTTCCTCAAACACAACATTTTCAGGTATGCCACAGCGCAGTAAATACTTTTTCATTGCGGTAGACTCGGGCACGATTTCGTCACGTCCTTTGCCGCCTGATACTATAATAATGATATCACTGTTTTTGTCGTAATATTCCGCCGCCGCGTCAAGCCTACGGCGCAAAACACCGCTTACATTTTCGCCGCGTAAGCCGGCACCCAGCACAATTAAAGCTTTTTCGGTGTGGTTTGCGCTATGGGTATATCCGCTTACGGCTAAAAATATTATTATAATCAATAAAAATCCGCAGCCGCCAAAAAACATATATTTTAAAATGCGGCCAAGCCCATGTGCGCAAAATATATCTATCCATTTGTTGAAAATAGCATAAATCCATAAAAGCGCAGTTATCAAATACATTAAAAAAGTGCCAAAGTTGAAATTGGAGCGAAACAGCCTAAACACGCTGTCTGCCAAAGAAAGGCAGGCTAAAACCCATATAACTATTATTTTAATATTCATTTAAAAAGTTCCTCCGAAGAATGTTATTTTAACAGTAAATACTAAAAATTGCAAATGTACACAGCTTTTAATCGTAAATATATTTGCGAATTAATTCTAGGTGTGGTACAATTTTACGGAAAGAGGTGAGCAATATTGTCCGCAATAATCGAAGTTAAAAACCTAAAAAAGGTTTATCGCGTAGGCAATGAAAAAGTAGCCGCGCTAAACGATATAAACCTAGAAATATATAAGGGCGAAATATGCTGTATAGTGGGCGCGTCAGGCTCCGGAAAATCAACCCTATTAAACCAATTGGCAGGGCTTGAAAAGCCAACCAAAGGCGAGGTGCATATTTGCGGAGAAAATGTGTCGACAATGACAGAAACACAGCTTGCGGTATTTAGACAAAATCATCTTGGCTTTGTGTTTCAGTCCTATAATTTATTACCCACAATGACGGCTACTGAAAATGTGGCGTTGCCGCTGATGTTTAAGGGCATAAATAAACGCAAAAGAGAAACGGCAGCACGGGCACAGCTTGCCGCAATGGGCCTTAAAAAACGCGCAAGGCACAAGCCTACGGAGATGTCCGGCGGCCAGCAGCAGCGTGTGGGCATAGCTCGTGCATTTGTTGGCGAGCCTGAGGTAGTGTTTGCCGACGAACCTACGGGCAACTTAGATTCGCACACCACCGCCCAGGTGATGAACGCCATACTAAAGCTTGCGCGCGAGAAAAACATTACATTTGTAATGGTTACACATGAACGGGACTTAGCCGGCTGTGCCGACAGAATTATTACTATAAAAGACGGCATGGTTTTGCGCAACGAAAAGATAGAAAATCCTAACATGGTTTTCGAGGCACAGGAAAGCGTAATGGATAAAGAGTATGCCCTTGCCGAGGAAGAGGCATTAACCAAAGTTACAGCTGCAAATACGCCTAAAGTAACCGAAAAACAGGAAAACGCTACAAAAGCTTAAAATACATATCTGTAAGGAGATAATTATGAAACATTCAAACAACAAATCCTCAAAACTTGCGGTTTTTGCGCTGGCGACAATGCTTGCAATATGTGTTCCGCTATCTGCGTTTGCAGCGGTTACACCTCCGCCGACAGCTACACCGCCGGCTACCACCGCACCTACAACGGTTACGCCTCCACCTTCGACAAAAGCCCCGGCACCTGCTCCGGCGGCATCGTCAACACCTACTCCGCCGGCATCATCTACGCCTACTCCACCGGCACCTCAAACCGGTACTTCGATATATATTTCGGCATATAATATTGTCGACTCAGCAACAGGGGCGGAAGTATTAAACCTATATCCCGATATGAAATGTCTTGCGGCATTTACTATTGTAGATGAGCGCATAAAATCCGATGACATTCCGGCAGATGCGGATTTGACAAAATATGTTCATGCGCGTATTGTGTCTGATAATTTCACGTCGGTCAGCGGCGGAGATGTGCGATATACACGCAGGGCGGCTGTGGTAGATGGAGCAAATAAGTATCTTTCGTACACAGTTTCTTTTAACGATACAAGCTATAAGGGACTTAAAAATTTATTTTCATTCGATTTAAGCACAACTACAGTAGACCAAAACAGCTATCCAAATGCGCCTATTGTAACTTTATCTCAGAGCATTGCGCAATGCTCTGCAAAAGATGGCGCAATAGCAAGCACAATTAAGCCCACCATTATGGTGAAAAATTCTTCCTATGGCGATGCGCCAATTAACGCAGGGCAGAAATTTACATTAAATCTTACTTCATATAATACCAGCAAAACACAGGCTGTCAGCAGCGTTACTACCACTATTGAAATGCCCAAAGAGCTTACTCTTGCAGGTGGTAGCAATAGCGTACTTACAGATTCTGTAAAAGCTGGGGGCAGCTTTACAAACCAGTTTGAGCTTATGGCACAGGCAAGTGCTGAAACAACTGTGGCGAATATCACAGTTAAATATTCCTTTTATGTGGCGGGTTCCGAGGAGCCTGTTGTTGCAAGCCAAATGATAGCAATACCGGTTGTACAGCCGGACAGATTTTCTTTTTCCAACATGGAAGTTCCGCCGGAGCTTTTCATAGGCGAGGAAAACACAATCACTTTAGGCTTTGTAAATAAAGGCAAGGGCATTTTATACAATGTTTCCGCTGAGATAGCGGGAAATATTAAAAACCCAGGTCAACAGCAATTTTTAGGCAATTTACAAGCCGGTGCCGAGGGCAGCGCAGACTTTGTTGTGGCAAGCGATACTGTAGGTACAGTTTCGGGCACAATTACAATTACATATGAGGACATTAACGGTAATTCTAAAACCCAAACAAAAGAATATTCAGTTACCATATCCGAAAATGCAAATGGCGACATGGGCGGCGGTATGATGCCCGGTGGCGGCATGATGCCGGGTGACGGCATGGACGTTGATGCACAGGCACCACAAGGCGGTTTTCCATGGTGGGGCTGGTTACTTATCGGCGTTGGCGTAGTGGCTGCTATAATAGTAACAATAACGATAATCAAAAAGAAAAAAGCGAAAAAATTAGCGGCAGAATTAGCGGAGGATGACGAATGAAGCTGAGGGACTTAATAAGTCTAAGCTTTGAGAATTTACGTCGTCGTATGGGCCGAACAACGCTTACCATAATAGGTGTTGTTGTCGGTACATGCTCTATTGTAGTAATGATGTCGCTTGGCATAGCCATGAATGTCGGCTTTGAAGAAATGCTGGCAAACTGGGGCGACCTTACTAAGATAAGCGTGTACAATTGGGGCGGAGGCAAAGATATTCCGGCATTAGACGACAAAATCATCTCAGAGATAGGCAAATATGAGCATGTTACAGTGGCGACGCCTGAATATAGACCAAGATATTTAAACGCGCAGATTGTATCCGGCAAAAGCAATCGTTACAGAATGCATGCATATAATATTGTTGGCGTTTATCCTGCAGCCATAGAGGCTCTTGAATACGAGCTACTAAGCGGAAAATCCTTGCCGGAAAAGCCAGCACCTGTGGCAGGTGGCAAAGGCAAGCTGGTAGTATTGGCAGGGGAGCACGCAGGCTTTGAATTTGAAGACACTAAAAAACGCGGTGATAAGGCAAGACGATATCAAGGAATGGTAGATGCCCACGGTAACCCCGTGCCGCCATTTGTTGATTTAAGCAAAGATAAGCTTACCTTTATCGCACCTAAGCAAAACGAAGAGGCAAGCAAAAGCAAGGATATCACCTACGAAATGGACGTTGTGGGCGTGATGAAAGAAGATTATAAAAAAGGCTATGTTACCTCGGCAGGTATTTTGATGGACTTAACTGTTTTAAAACGCATCGAAAGCGAATACATGAAAATGAACGGCATCAAAGAATCATCAAATTCGCCAAGGGGCTACGACAGCGTTATCATTAAAGTAGATGATATGAAAAACGTAAAAGAGGTAGAGGATAAAATAAAAGCACTTGGCTTTGGAACCGATTCCGCCACAGGTCAGCGCGAAAATATGCAAAAGCAATCTCAAGCAATTCAAATGGTGCTTGGTGGGCTTGGCGCAGTTTCGCTTTTTGTAGCGGCTTTATCCATTGCAAATACCATGACAATGGCTATCTACGAGCGCACAAGAGAAATAGGCGTAATGAAAGTGCTTGGCTGCGGCCTTGGCAAAATACGCACTATGTTTTTACTGGAGGCTGCCATGATAGGCTTTCTGGGCGGTGTGTTCGGCGTAGTGCTAAGCTACACTTTATCGCTTGGGCTAAACTATTTTGCCCCGTTATTAATGCAATCAGGGCTTGGCAATTTCTTGCCGATGTTCGGTACAAAAATTTCGGTTATTCCGCCATGGCTTGCGCTTGTGGGCATTACCTTCTCTACAATAATAGGTATATTGTCCGGCATTATGCCAGCTAACCGCGCGGTAAAAATATCCGCACTTGAAGCTATAAGGCACGAATAACACATAAATACGCGCTTTTATGTGTCGCAACGCACAGCAAGGACGCTATACTAAATATTGGAACGGCGCATAGAGTTCAAATAAAATGTAAAAAATAGAGCATATTCAAAAAATCCTATGAAACGGAATTGATTAAACACCAATTTCAAAGGATAATGAATATGCTCTATGCTTATTTTGCAACAAAAAGTTTTGGCTCTATACTAAATGTTGGGGTACGCAACGAATAGAGCTCAAATAAAACGAAAAAAAGGTAGAGCATATTCAAA
>JAVWZM010000028.1:0-24739 GCA_036661035.1 Oscillospiraceae bacterium | reverse complement strand
TACACAGGTGACGCCGCCGTGACATAAGATAAATTTATAGCCATGCTTTTTCTATAGAAAAAGCATGGCTATTGTGTTACAATAAAAGCGTCTAAGATATGTGTTATAGCAATGCAGCTTAACAGACAGAACTTTTAAATAAAGATGAGATACAATATATAGCAGCTTTCCTTGATATGTAGAAGTTTTAAATGAAGTGCAAGGGGCTATATTAAGAACAACAATTTTAAGCGGAGGTATAAGTTGAAATTTATTTCGTGGAATGTCAATGGATTTAGAGCCGTGCTTGGCAAGGGCTTTGCCGAGGCGTTTGCGGGGCTTGATGCAGATATTTTTTGCATACAGGAAAGCAAAATGCAAGAGGGGCAGGCGGAGTTTGCGCCAAAGGGATATTTCCAGTATTGGAACAGTGCTGTTAAAAAAGGCTATTCGGGCACAGCCGTGTTTACGAGGAGGGAGCCGTTATCTGTGCGCTACGGCATCGGCGCGCCGGAGCATGACACCGAGGGCCGAGCCATTACCCTTGAATTTGAGGATTTTTATTTATTAAACGTATATACGCCCAATAGCCAGAGGGAGCTTACGCGCCTTGCCTACCGCATGGAGTGGGAGGATATTCTGCGCGACTATATTATAGGCTTAAACGCGGTAAAGCCCGTAATTTATTGCGGAGATTTAAACGTGGCACACAATGAAATAGACTTGAAAAACCCAAAATCAAACCGCGGCAATGCAGGCTTTACAGACGAAGAACGCCTTAAATTTACACAGCTTTTGCAAAGCGGCTTTACAGACAGCTTTCGCGCCCTATACCCCGAAAAGCAAGACGCATATTCATGGTGGAGCTATATGCGCAGTGCAAGGGAAAAGAATATCGGCTGGCGTATAGACTATTTTGTGGTTTCAAATTCTATAGCCGAAAAGATAGACGACGCTTTAATTTATCCCGACATTTTCGGCAGCGACCATTGCCCTATAGGTTTAGTTTTAAAGGCTGAATAAAAATGCGCAAAGCTG
The DNA here is from genome assembly GCA_036661035.1 of Oscillospiraceae bacterium. Lineage (GTDB taxonomy): Bacteria > Bacillota > Clostridia > Oscillospirales > Ruminococcaceae > JAGPHI01. Next base: position 23,722 of record JAVWZM010000028.1, on the reverse strand, counting down.
CGCTAACAATATAAAAGCACCGCTGAAAATTTCAGCGGTGCTTTTACGTGTTGCTCAAATGGTGATGCGCAATAGCAATATGGCGCACATTGTTATATTACATAGATTCCGGTATTGTGATTTTAAGCATGCCAAGTACGTTTGCTATTACGGTTTTGGTGGCGGTGCATAGCGCAAGGCGAGCTTGGCAAAGGCTTGGCTCTGCGTCTTTTACGCGGCATGCGTTGTAGAATTTGTGATATAAAGTGGCTAAATCCACAGCGTATCTTGTAATGCGTGCCGGATCGTAGTTTTTGGCGGCGGCGATAATTTCGTCGGGCAAGCCTGCGATAAAGCGGATTAATTCGCGCTCGCTTGGCTCTTGTAAAAGCGAGAAATTGCAGGTATCTGCATCGCCAAGCACTATGCCCTCGGCAGCTAGATTTTTAAGAATACTGCAAATGCGCGCGTGGGCATATTGCACGTAATATACGGGGTTGTCGCTGTCTTGGCTTACGGCAAGGCCTAAATCAAATTCCATTTGGCTGCCCGGCTCACGCAGGTTAAAGAAAAACCGCGCTGAATCTATGGGCACTTCGTCTAATAAATCGGTAAGGGTAATCGCCTTACCCGTGCGCTTAGACATGCGCACAGGCTCGCCGTCGCGCACAAGGCGCACTAGCTGCATTAGCACTACGTCCAGCTTAGAGCCGTCTAGGCCTATTGCGTCCATTGCGCCCTTCATACGGGCAACGTGGCCGTGGTGGTCTGCACCCCACACGTCTATGGCGGTGTCAAAGCCACGCTGAGCAAATTTATTGTAATGATAGGCGATATCCGCCGCAAAATATGTGGGAATACCGTTGGCACGCACAAGCACTTCGTCTTTTTCTGCGCCGTACTCGCTTGCTTTATACCACACTGCGCCCTCGCTTTCGTAGGTTGCGCCGTTGTCTTTAAGGGTTTTCAATACTTTATCAATTGCGCCGCTTTCATGCAAGGTGGTTTCGCTAAACCACACATCGTAGTTTATGCGATATTTAGCAAGGTCGTCTTTAAGCCCCTGTACGTTTTTGGGCAGGGCGTATGCCACAATGTCGCGGCAAAGCTCGTCCATAGGCTTTTCGGTATATGCATCGCCGTGAATATCGGCAAATTCCTTTGCCAAGGTTTTGATATCCTCGCCCTGATATCCGTCCTCTGCCAAGGCAACGGCGTCCTCGCCTTTAAATATTTGCAAATAACGCACGGCAAGGCTCTTGCCAAATTTAATTATCTGGTTGCCGGCGTCGTTTATCAGAAATTCGCGGGTTACGTCGTAGCCTGCCCAGTCCATAGCGGCGGCAAGGCAGTCGCCCAGTGCGCCGCCGCGCGCGTTGCCAAGATGCATAGGCCCGGTTGGGTTTGCGGAAACAAATTCCACGTTTATTTTTTTATGCTCGCCATACTGTGTTCTGCCGTAATTTTCACCGGCGTCAAGCACGCCGCTCACCACGTCGCAAAACCATTTGTCGGCAAGGAAAAAGTTGATAAATCCGGGGCCTGCTATTTCGGCACGGCTAAAGCTTGTGCCCGATAAATCTCCAAGCTCCTCGCATAGGGCAGTGGCAATATTTCGCGGTGGTGCGCCAAAAAGCTTTGCCGCGGCAAGGGCAAAATTGGTAGCAATATCGCCGTTTTTATTGTCTGCCGGTATCTCTATCACAAAGCTTGGCATCGCCTTATCGGGGAAAGCTTTAGCGGCGGCATTGCACAAAAGTGCCTTAGCCTCGTTCATTGCGTTTGCTTTTGGGTTTAAATATTTTATCTCGTTCATCATGTACTCCTCCAGTTTAGCCGCTTTCAATTTGCGGTGCTGTTGTTTTATTTAATTTAACGGCTTTACCGTGATGTTTACAGTGTTGCGGCTAATAGAAGTGGTGTCGAAATCCAGCATATAGCTAAATTTTACCGTGCCGCCCGTTTCCGAAAGCCCGTTTTCAATTTCGTCTGCCGATACTCCAAGGGAAAGCGCGCCATGGCCTGTTTCGTAATGGCATACGTGGCGAGTGCCTTTTTCTATCACAAGCTGGCTTGGGGCAGAGCCAAAGCGCAGCATGCTCACGCAGGTGCCTGTGTCCTCAACCTTTACGGTGGTCATACAGCCTTTATAGCCTGTGGCCTCGCTTTCTTTGTAGCTTATAAAAAAAGCGTTGTTTTTTTTGGTGAAGCTGCCGCGTGTTTTAAGTTCTATCGAGTCGCTTTCGCCATGCTGCTCCATTGTACCGTTAATGGTAATAAGGCAATTGTCGTCCATAATAATACGCGCTCCTTTCCGCACACCTATGTTAATGGGCTTATTCATAAAATATATCCTCAATATCTATCTGACGGCATACGCCGCCTGCATATTCGCCTAAAAATGCCGTTGCCAAGGTTTCAAAGCTGTCGGTGGTGTCCGATACATAATATTCGGCACTGCCGCTATTATCATTATCGCACAAAAGAGAAAGACGAGCAAGGTCGTTTTTAGCGGCAATGGCTGTACACGCACCTGCGTCTATTAATGTAACACCCTCGCCCATAATATCGGCAATTATCCCGCGTATAATGGGGTAATGTGTGCAGCCAAGTATTAATGTGTCCACATTGTTCGCCTTGCACTGTGCAAGATAATCCTCTGCCACAAGGCGAGTTACTGTGCATTCACGCGCTGTATATCCGTTTTCTACAAGAGGCACAAAAAGCGGACAGCTTGTGGCGGTAATGGCGGCTTTGGGCAAAAGGCGAGCAATCTCGCGCTGATAGCTTTCGGAAGAAATGGTGGCATTTGTGCCTAGCACGCCGATGCGCCCCGTTTTGGTGGCGTTTACAGCCGCCTTGCACGCCGCACACACTACGCCCAAAAACGGCACAGGCAAGCCCTGCTGCACGCTAAGAGGCAAGGTGCTGCTCACAGTGCCGCAAGCCGCCATAATATATTTTACATTATGAGAAAGCAAAAAGGCAATGTCTTGCTTTGCATATTTTATAATGGTGTCGCGCCCACGTGTGCCATAGGGTACGCGCCCTGTATCGCCAAAATAAATAATATTTTCGCAAGGTAAAATGCGCCGCAGCTCTCGCACGGCGGTAAGGCCGCCAAGCCCCGAATCGAACACTCCTATGGGACGCTTATCCATTATCAGCCTCGCTTTTTCCTGTTGCCAGCATAATCAATCGGTCAAGAATTTCGCCGTAAGACATGCCGTAATCCATCATTAGCTTTGGGTACATGCTAATAGAGGTAAAGCCGGGCAGAGTGTTTATTTCGTTCAGCAATATCTTGCCTGTGCCATGCTCTACAAAAAAGTCTACTCGTGCAAGGCCTTTACAGCAAAGGGCTTTATAGGCGCCCACAGCGGCACTTTGCACATTAAGCAAGGTTTCCGCCGGTAAATCCGCAGGGATAACGGTTTTGGACGTGCCTGCGATATATTTATCCTCGTAATCGTAAAAGCTTTTGCTTGCCAGTATCTCGCCCGGCAAGGTGGAAAAGGGGCTTTCGTTTCCCATTACCGCACATTCCACCTCGTGGGCTATTACTGTGCGCTCAAACAAAATGCGCGTGTCGTGCTTTAAAGCAAGCTCTACGGCGGCTTTAAGCTCCGTTTTATCGGCTGCCTTGGATATGCCCACGCTAGAGCCTGCGTTTGCCGGCTTAACAAAAATAGGGTAGCCAAGCTTTGCCGATACGCGCTTTTCGATAGCGTCAAAATCGGCAAGGTCGCTTTTTAGCATATAATCCCATTCGCATCTTGCAATGCCTGCACCGTCCATGGCGAAATTGGCGGCAATTTTGTCCATGCAAAGGGCACTGCCAAGCACGCCGCAGCCAACGTATGGCATGCCCAGCATATCTAAAAGCCCCTGCACTGTGCCGTCTTCGCCGCCCTTACCATGCAGCACGGGGAAAACCACGTCAACGGGAATATGCTCGCCGCCTTCGCTCATAAGCCCCATAAAGCCTGAGCCGGGCGCAAAAAAAACATTTTCGTTTTGGACATCTTTTTCCCATTTGCCATCTTGCAAATTATCAAAGCTGCCTTTATAATAGAACCACTTGCCGCTTTTGGTGATGCCAACGGGCAAAAGCTCGTATTTATCATTTGGAATATTGCGCAGCACAGACGCCGCAGACAAAAGCGAAATTTCGTGTTCGCTTGAAATACCACCAAAAAGCACGGCTACTTTAATTTTATTCAAATCATCTCAACCTTTCGTGTTACCATAGATGTGTGTTATTATATAGAATTGTAAAAATGCTATATTGCGCTAAAGCCTATGGCTGGCGCATAGAATCGCCCATGCGAGGGGATATAGCAACGCCTAAACCTTTAAAATGCTATCATTATAAGTTATGTTGCTATATTTATGCGTAAAGCATGTTTTATAATAACATATATATATACTATTTTAAAGAGGAAAAAGCAAATTTGGCTTTTTACAAAGTTTTATAAGAAAAATCTTGACGTAATGAAGTAGTTATGCTATGATAAATATACCTCTTTTGCAGGTTTATTTTTTTGTGCGCATTTTTTGATGCGCCGCCTGCGCCCGAGGGAGGCTAAACAACCGTTTAATGGAGGTGCCGATTAATGAGAGTGAAAATTACACTAGCCTGCACAGAGTGCAAACAGCGCAATTACAACACGATGAAGAACAAGAAGAACAGCCCTGACAGGCTCGAGATGAACAAGTATTGCCGTTTTTGTAAAAAGCATACAGCTCACCGCGAGACGAAGTAAGAAAGGCGGTAATGACACATGGCAGAGAAAAACGAAAAGAAAAAAGGTTTTTTCACCGGCGTCAAGAACTTCTTCGGCAATATCGTGAAGTATTTCCGCGATACGAAGAGCGAAATGAAAAAGGTCGTGTGGCCTACCAAAAGCCAGATTATCAATAACACCATTGTTGTAGTGGTGGTAGTGGTTATCGCAGCGGTGGTTATTTTCGGGCTTGACTCGCTTTTTGGTATGGGCTTGAGAGCATTATTGCAATCAGCCTAAGCAAAACAACACAAACGCTAAATTTACGGGGGTGCAGGACATGGAGCAAGAAAATGACGGCATAGCACGCTGGTATGTGGTTCACACCTATTCCGGCTATGAAAACAAGGTGTCGCAAAACCTTGAAACCATTGTTGAAAACCGACGCCTGCAGGACTTGATTTGCGAAGTCAAGGTGCCCGTGGAAATCGTGCCCGACATCAAGGACGGCAAGGAGCGCGAGATAGAGCGTAAGCTTTTCCCGGGCTACGTGCTGGTTAAGATGGTTATGACAGACGAAAGCTGGTACATAGTGCGCAACACGCGCGGTGTTACAGGCTTTGTCGGCTCTACCACTAAGCCCATTCCGCTATCTGACGAAGAGGTGGATAAGCTGGGTGTAGACGTGCGCACAGCGCAGCTCGATTACGCAGTGGGCGACAACGTTCAGGTTATCGACGGGCCTTTAGAGGGCTTTATCGGTATCGTGGAAGAAATCGACACGGCGGCGCAAAAGGTTAAGGTTAAGGTATCAATGTTCGGGCGCGAAACCCCGGCAGAGTTAAGCCTTACCCAAGTAAAACCACTTTAGTTTCTTTTAGTAAGATTTGTTGCATAGCGCGCGAGTGCTTGATATATTTTATCAAAGCCGCGTGCAAGGGCGCAATTTCTTATAGAGTGTGCAGACACTCGTGGGAGGACCTCGGCATTCGGCCCTGTGTCCGCAACTTACCACAATTTTTTGGAGGTGCACAAAATGGCGCAAAAGGTAGTGGGCTTTATAAAGCTCCAAATTCCCGCCGGTAAAGCTACCCCGGCTCCACCAGTTGGCCCGGCTCTTGGTCAGCATGGCGTAAACATTATGTCCTTTACGAAGGAATTTAACGAGCGCACGCAAAAGGATATTGGTTACCTTATTCCGGTAGTTATCACGGTATATGCAGACCGTTCCTTCAGCTTTATCACCAAAACACCGCCCGCAGCTGTGCTTATTAAAAAAGCAATCGGCATCGAAAGCGGCAGCGGCGTACCAAACAAAACAAAGGTCGCGAAAATTACAAAGGCACAATTGCAAGAAATTGCAACTACCAAAATGCCCGACTTAAATGCAGCAAGCATCGAAACAGCAATCAGCATGGTTGCAGGCACATGCCGCAGCATGGGTGTTACAGTAGAGGGTTAGTACTTTGCGGCTCTTGCGAGTAACGTTTTAAAGTACAAAAGGAAGACTGCTGGTTACAGCAGATAGTGTAGGCATATCACTCGCCATTCGTGGGAGGAAATTTCCGATAAAACCACAGGAGGATAATATGAAAATGGGTAAACATTATGTCGACAGCGCAAAGCTTGTTGACCGCACAAAACAATATGACAGCGACGAAGCCTTAGAGCTTTGCTGCCAAACCGCAAAAGCAAAATTTGATGAAACCATCGAATTGCATGTTCGCCTTGGCGTAGACAGCCGCCACGCAGACCAACAGGTTCGCGGCGCTGTAATCTTGCCGAACGGCACAGGTAAAACTGTACGTGTTATCGCTATTGCTAAGGGCGATGCTGCTAAAGCAGCCGAAGCCGCAGGCGCAATAATGGTAGGCGACGCAGACTTAGTAGCCAAAATTCAAAACGAAGGCTTTGTTGACTTCGACGTGCTTGTAACTACACCCGACATGATGGGTATGGTTGGCCGTTTGGGTAAAGTGCTGGGACCTCGCGGTCTTATGCCTAACCCTAAGGCAGGCACAGTTACACCCGACGTAGGTCGCGCTGTAACCGAGGCAATGGCCGGTAAGATTGAATATCGTCTTGATAAAGCAAATATCATTCATGTGCCCATCGGCAAAGCATCTTTCGGTGCCGAGAAATTGGCAGTAAACCTTAAGGTTGTTATGGATGCTATTGTTAAAGCAAAGCCGGCAGCAGCAAAGGGACAGTATATCCGTTCCACAACTGTTGCGTCCACAATGGGCCCCGGCGTTCGCCTTAACAGCGGTAAATTCGGCGGTTAATATTTTTACAGTAGGGGTATAAATGCTCCGCTATAAAAGTAAAAAGTGCATGGATATGTAAAATAGAAATATTGCGCATAAATATGCAAAGCCACAAAGGCAGTTGACAAAGCTGCTAATGTGCGTTATAATAATAAAGCTGTTTTAAAGACAGCAGGTGCATTTGCATAAAGGGCTCGCCCACCTGCCGAGAAACGCGATTTAGTATTTATACTTTTTTGCCTCTTTCTCGCAAGGGAAAGAGGCTTTTTGTAAATATCAAACAATTTATAAGCGAGGTGAAACAATTTGCCAAGTCAAAAGATTTTAACCGAAAAGCAAGCATATGTTGAAGTGCTGCACAACAAGCTGATGAATTCCACTGCAGGTGTTGTTGTAGATTACAAAGGTATCAGCGTTGTAAACGATACAAAGCTACGTCACGAGCTACGTGAGGCAGGTGTAGAGTATGCCGTTGTTAAAAACACTATGCTGCGTCTTGCCATTAAAGGCACAGACCTAGAGGAAATGTCCGGCGCGCTTGAGGGTGCTACAGCACTTGCAATTTCAGGTGATGACGCTATCGCCGCCGCACGTATACTCAACAAATATGCAGAGGGTTCTAAGGGCGCTTTCGCCATTAAAGCCGGCTACATGGAAGGCAAGGCTATGGACGTAGAGTCCGTAATAGCTATTGCAAAATTGCCGGGCAAAGAGGGCTTGCTCTCTATGCTGCTTAGCGCACTTACCGGTAACCTACGCGGTCTTGCTGTTGCTCTTAATGCAATTGCAGAGAAAAAAGAATCAGAGGTTGCATAAGGCATTAGCTTTATAGCATTTCCTCGAACATTAACAAAATTAAACATTATATGGAGGTAATTTACAATGGCTTCAGAGAAAATCACCGCTTTGGTGGAAGAAGTAAAAACACTTACAGTTCTAGAGCTTAACGAGCTAGTTAAAGCAATCGAAGAGGAGTTCGGCGTATCCGCTGCTGCTCCTGTTGCAGCCGCTGCTGCCGCTGCACCTGCCGCTGAGGAGAAAACCGAGTTTGACGTTGTTCTTGCAGAAGTAGGCGAAAGCAAAATGACTGTTATCAAAACAGTTAAAGAAATCACAGGCCTTGGCCTTAAAGAGGCAAAAGACCTTGTTGACAACGCACCGAAAACAATTAAAGAAGCTGCTTCTAAGAGCGATGCCGAAGAAATCAAGAAAAAACTTGAAGATGTTGGCGCAAAAGTTGAGCTTAAATAATTTTATTATTATGCAAAATAAAGGCTGCCCCGCAATAGCGGGGCAGCCTTTTTGTGCTTCTATAACCGACAATGCTCTTGCAATGCTTTTGCAATGCTCTTGCAATGCGCCGACGATGCTCTGATGCTGACATAGGTTATTATGTTAGTGTAGCTGCTTAAAACACCAGCTCGCAGCTTTCGGGGATATTGTATGCATCAAAATATTTTTGCTCCATGGGTATCCATGTATCGGTGAAACGCCTTAACATTTCTGCGCCATTTCTCTTTTCTATGCGCTTTGCCTGAGAGGGCGCATCTATGGAAACAAACACGCGCAAACTGTAAATGTTTTTAAAATAAGGGTGCAAAGCATAGGAGCCTTCAACAATTATAGGCAGCATGGGCTGTATATATTCTTCCCCGACAAAATCCATTATTGCGCAGCTGAAAATGCGATATGAAAAAGGCTTTTCTGTGGGCAATTTACATAGCACTTCTTCCTGCAAACGCTCGTAGTCGATATTGCCCCCTGCCTCGGAAAGGCGGCTTTGCATGCGCTTTTGCGGCGGCAGAAAAAAGCTGTCGGCATGTATAACATTACAGGGATAAATAGCTGCAATATATTTAGACAGCGTGGTTTTGCCTGCGGCTGCGTTTCCGTCTATGCCTATTATGGGCGCAGGGCATTTGCTTAAAAGCCTATCAAACTCGATAAAAAGCTGCAAATATCGGCAGTATGCCTTGCTTACTATGCGGTAGGCAGGGCGATACGCTTTATGATATGCACCGCTATGGCTCACAAGGGGGCAGCCATTTGCTTTATATGTGTTTATGTATTCATCAAGCGCATCTGCCGCCACAGGCAACATTTTGGATAGTGCAAGCTCCCTTGCGGTATCAAGCTTTGCATAAAAGCCTTCGCTGCTTCCACTTGGCTTTGCGCTGGAGATGAAAATGCGAAACAGCGTAGAGGGCGACAGACCTTTTTCACGGGCGTCCCCAAGATATAGGCGGCAAAAGCCACCCGAAATATCCTCGAATAATGTGCCGCAGGGGAAAGCCACTTGCCACTCGTCCATTAGCGCAGTGCGCGCCGCGAAAATGTCGCTGATTAAATGTCCGCCGCCATATTCGCTTTGATATGCAAGCTTTACAATATCTTGCGGCTGCATTAAAGGATATGCATTTACACTTGCAAGTAAAGCCTCTTTAAATTCCACGTCATTAATCCTCTTTTAATATTTTAGCGCGTTTTAGCGCAATTACGATAAGCGGAATGATTACAATTTGCAAAATAATGGCAGGAACAGCTCTAACAAAAGCACCTGTAAAGAATATACTTAATGTAAAAGGCGTGCCTTGTATGCCATATAGTATAAACGATACAACGCCCCACACCACGCGTCCGCACAGCATGGAAAGGATAAGAGAAATGTAAATATTCAAGGTTTTCTTTGCAAGCTTATTATAGAAAAATCCGGCAAAGAAACCATATGCCGCAAGCTCAAATGCCATGGCAATAGCTGTAGGGAACATGGGCGGCATGCCCACTAGGGCAGAGCGTAAAATAGGGGAAACAAGCCCTGCGATAAGTGCTACAGGGCCGCCGCAAACAAAGCCGCATAGCAAAATGGGAAGATGCATAGGGGATATCATTTGCCCAAGTGCGCCGAGATTGCCCGTAAGGTACGGCAGTATATAAGCAAGAGCAACAAAAAGCCCGCCTAAAATTATTTTTTTGGTAGAAAACGCTTTTTTCATAAATAAACTCCTTAATAAATGAAATAGATGCCGCAGCGTTAAGTTTATTTGCGGCATCTATAAGTGTAAGGAAAAGCAAAGGCTTTGTCAATAAAAATTGCAGACGCAACGATTAAAAACAAAAGAATAAGTAAATAAAAATCATCTTACGAAATTTGTATCGGTACTAAATTCTACAAAGACGCTGTAAGCAAGCCGGGCTGCGACAGGCTGTGCTTTTGTAAAAAGGCATAGCCATATATGCGCAAGGCTACCAGCTTCCTCCGCCACCGCCGCCAAAGCCGCCGCCCGAAAAGCCGCCACCACCGCCAAAGGAGGTGCCGCCATTGCCGCCGCTTTGCATGTTGGCGGCGCTTACATGGGTTATCATGTCGGAATAGCTGTGGTTTAGCGAACGGCTGATCCAGTACATGTCAAACATGGAAAGATTGCCGCCGCAATACCATGTGGGCGGCGGTACAGCCATGGTTTCAAATTGCTTTGTCCATGTATCGGATAAGCCGAAAACATATGCATAGGGAAGAATACTGTAAAAATATTCGGGATTATCCCTCACTAAAAGCTCTATGCGCGCAAGCTCCGCCTTTTCGATAAAGGCGCGCAGCCCCATTAATTTGCCTGCAACCTCGGTGTAGTATGCAGACGGCTTTGACGTGCGAGAAATGCATAGCGCGGCAATAAGGCAGATTAAATACGACGCTGTAATGGTATATGGTGGCATAATGTAAGCAAGAGTGCTGAAATAGTCTGCCAATACAGCAATGCCAACGCCAAACGAAGATAAAACGCCTATGCCTACCAGATATGCGGCGCGCGTGCCCATGGACGCAAAATTCCAGCTGCGTTTCGCCATATAGCAAGCTACGCCCGCAAAGCCGATTGCCAAGGCGGAAAATACCGACAAAATTACGGCAGCCGTGCTGATGCCCTGTGTGGACGCAAGAGCAATAAGCACAAACAGACCGCCAAAAATAAACGGCACCGATAAAGCCAGTGCAGATGCAGACGGGCTATCTAGCTTGCGCTGCCCTTGAAACTCGCTGCCGAGCATGCTTTTTGCCCCTTGTAAGGCATTATAAAACGCTACCCCGGGATCTTTAAGGGCGCAGGTTTCGCCTTTTTCAAAAAGGGCGTCAAAAAACGTTTGCATGTAATGAGGAGAATTTTCGGGCAAGGGCTTTACACGGGTTACAGACATGGAGTTTTCTTCCCCCGAAAGCGTGCAATAGCCCTTGTCGGCAAAATAAATTATCAGCGAAAGCAAATCTTTATCGCTTGCGCTGCCGTCTATAATAAAGCCCACCTCCGCAGGTGTAACGCCGTTTGGCGGATAAAATTCCACAGTTTGTACGGGCTTTTGCGTATGCACGGTTACGCAGTATGCTATTGCCGCCAATGCCAAAATGCCGGTGGCTATTATGGCTATCCACGGCAATGCCTTGGAATATTCGCGTTCGTTTGTAAAATATCCCTCAGGCAGCTTGGTATACACGGAAATGCCCTCCCCAAGGGCAAGGGGAGAAACGCTCTCGCCAAATATGGCGTTTTCGCTTGCGGTGAAAGAAAGCTTTGAATTGTCGCCGCTTTTGCTGCCGTAAACGCCCGAATATACAGTGGGCACTGTGCCACTTGGCAGTGGCTTATCAAAGCTGAGAGAAAATGTGCAATGCTCTACAGGTGCTGTAAAATCTACGCCCAGCAAGGTATAGAACACTTCGTCGTAATCTTCAATACGGTCGTCGCCCATATCCATTGTAAAGGAAATAGAATAGGTTACTTCGCCAAACAGCGTTTCGTCTTTATCGCCTATTTTCAAAAGAATAAGCCCGTTATTGTATTCGGTTTCATGCTCGAAGCCCGGCACGCTGATATCGCGGATTTTGATTTTATAAGGCACTGTGCGCACGCCGTCGGGTGTAGCTTTTTCTACCTTAACGGTGCTTGGAAAGGCGCGGTAAATGCCGTGGCGCGCCTCGTTGAAACGCACCGTCAAAACCTCGGTTTGTGTAACGGTATTGTTTTCGTGATACACGGCATCTATATTGTAATCTAGGATATTATATCCCGTATCAAGCTCTGCGGCATTTGCGCAGGGCGCGGCAAACAGCATCATAGCCGCCATTGCCGCCAGTATAAAAAGCTTTTTCATTTAAAACTGCACCTTTACATTTTGACGCTCTGCCTCGTCGTCCACGATAAACATGGTTTTGGTTTTAAAACCGCCCAAGGACGCCACAATACTGCTGGGTATCATCATGCAGGCGTTATTATAGGCTTTCACCACTGCGTTGTAGAATTTGCGAGAGTTTGCAATATCTTCTTCAATACGCTTTAGCTGTGCTTGCAAATCCATAAAATTGGTATTTGCCTTTAAGTCGGGATACGCCTCAGACAAAGCAAATAGCTGACGCAAAGCACCGGAAAGCACATTTTCGCTTTCGGCACGTGCCTCTGGCGTGGCGGCAGATGCTGTGGAATTGCGCGCGGCAATTACCTTTTCCAAGGTTTCACCCTCATGCTTTGCGTAGCCCTTTACAGTTTCCACAAGGTTCGGCACTAAATCGAAACGCTTTTTCATATATACGTCCATGGTGGAAAAGCCTTCCTCACAATCGTTGCGCGCGCGCACAAGCTTATTATAAATGCTTGTACCCCATACAACAATTAAAACTATTACCACTAAAATAACTATCAACCAAACTGGCATAAAAATACCGCCTTTCATTATTAAAAGCAAAGTTTTTGCAAAAAGCATTGCCTTTTGTTATATAATAAGATATATTAATAAAGATTACAATAGATGCAGGCATATTCGCAATGGATAGATTGCTTGCCTGTATAAAGAAAAGGTGGATTTATGTTAGCATTACTGAAAAAATATTTTTGGGTTTTATTTATATCCATGGTGCCGCTTATTGAGCTGCGTGGCGCAATACCTGTGGGCGTTGCCCAAGGGCTGCCGCTGATACCTACCTATATAATAGCGGTTATCGGCAATATGCTGCCTGTGCCAATTATTATACTGTTTAGCAAGGCAGTGCTTATCTGGTGTACTAAATTGCCCCACGTGGGCAAATTTTTCGATTTCTTTTACGAAAAAGGCATGAAGGCAGGCGACAAGCTGCAAGAGAAGGCAGGCAAGGGGCTGTACTGGGCTTTGTTTGTGTTTGTGGCTATCCCTCTGCCGGGCACAGGCGCGTGGACAGGCAGCCTTGCAGCCACCTTGCTGGACATGAAATTTTGGCCCAGCGTTATAGCCGTAATGGCAGGCGTGATGACGGCAGGGCTTATTATGGGTGCCGCCTCTGCCGGGCTTTTCGGCGCAATAGGCATGATGTTTGCGTAATGTGTAAACGCTTTGGAGATGCATTGCAAATAGCGAAAATTTACAGCAACTTTTCTTATGACAGATGGTGTTTTAAAGCTTGCACAATAGCAATGTCAAGTTAAATTGCTATAATGTATGCAATTTTATAAAGCGACCGACCGCACCGCGCAAAGCGGCGGACGGCCGTTTTTTTAAAATATTCAGCCGAAATTTAAAAAATATTGAATTTATTGAAGAAAAAGCATTATGGGTTTCGTTTTAATTAATGCAAGGGTGTTGTGGAGAGGTGGTGGCCCGAACGGGATATGCAAAAACAAGATGTCGGTGTATTATGCGAAAAATATGAACGTTTGGTATACACCATTTGTTATCAGTTTACTAAAAACCACTCCACAGCGGAGGATTTAACCCAAGAAACTTTTATTTCGGCGTTTAGCCATATAGATACCTGCCCAAAGGGTGCAGAAAAACCATGGCTTGCGCGCATAGCCACCAATAAGGCAAAGGATTACCTAAAAAGCGCGTATAACCGCCGAGTTTCTGCCACAGAGGACGAGGCATTGGACACAGCGCAAAACACTATTGCATTTGCACCTGCGCCCGAGGACATCACCATAGAAAAAGATACGGTAAAGCGCATACATGAGGAAATATATTCTCTTAAAGAGCCGTATCGCCTAGTGTCGGAGATGTTTTTTATAAACGAGCGCAGTGTAGAGGAAATATCAAGGGCACTGGAGCGTCCACCTAAAACGGTACATACACAGCTTTACAGAGCCAAACAAATTTTACGCGAAAAAATAGAAGGGGGAAAGCTTAATGGAATTATTTAACGAAAAAGGGCATTTAACGCAAGACGCGCTTATACTTGCAATTAATGAAGAATTGGACGAAATGCAAAGTCTAGAAGTATCAGAGCATCTCAGCTTTTGCGACGACTGCCTTGTAAAATATACAGATTTGCTTACAGATGATAAGCTACGTATTCCGCAAAAGCACCTTGCCCCGTCTATAATGTCGCGCTGGCATCGCAAGCTTATAAGCTTTGCCCTTTCAAAATACGGCACAGTGGCGGCGGCGGTAGTGTTTGGCGTAGCGGTATGGAGTACAGGTATATTTTCAAACGCCATACAAATATCTCAGGGCGCAAAGCCGCCTGTTACCGAGGCGCAGCAAAAGCCAAGCATGGTAGAAAACGCAAGTAATTTTATAGGTGATATTACAAGCGAATTAAAAAGCGGCGTCAGCGGCTTATTTGGCACAGTAACAGTGCAAAGCGAGGCAGAGCGCGCAGCGCAAATACAAAAATCTATTTTAAAAGAGCAAGCTCGCAAAGAAAAGGCAGTGGCGAAGCTAAAGGCAGAGCGACAAGCGGCAGAAAAGAAAAAGGCAGAAGAAAAAGCCAAAATTAAGGCAAAACAAGATGAACAACTAAAGCTTGAAGATGCCATTAAAAATAAAGACAATTACGCAAAAGAAGAAACCTTGAAACGTGATGAAGAAAACATTAATAAGCTTAAAGAAATTACAGCTAAATAGCGGAGGAGAAATTAACTATGAAAAAAAGCACAATTTTAACCTTTATATGCGCATGGCTACCGGGCGCAGGGCAGATGTATCATGGCTATATGAAACGCGGGCTTAGCCTGCTTACGGCGTTTTGCTGCGTTGTGGGCGTTTCAGGAATACTGAATATATGGATTTTCGGAATGTTTATACCTGTAATTATGGTGTACAGCTTTTTCGATACATTCCATGTGGCGCATTTTACACAGGAACAGCGCGCGGCAGAGCCGGACGAATATCTGTTTAAGCTAGACGCAAGAATAAAGAGCGATTTTAAACCGTTTGTCGAAAAAAGGCATAAAATAATCGGTGTCGGTGTGATAGTATTGGGGCTATACATGCTTTACAGCCAGCTTGTTTCGCCGCTGATTTACAATGTGATTTCTCAGCTTGAGCTGTATTGGCTTGGCGATATTTTAAGGAATATCCCCACCATGATTATAGCCGCGGCTTTGGTGTGGCTTGGCGTTGTGCTTGTGCGCGGCAAGGGTAGCGTAATGACAAACGATATAGACGTGGAATTTAAAGGAGCAAATGATGACAAGTAAACATTTTTTGCGTGCAGGGATAATCTGCGGCGCATGTATCGCGGCGCTCGCTTTAGTTTTTACCGCGCGCCAAAAACATTAAAGGAGATACTTAAATGATGCAAGAAAACAATATAGACCAAGAGCCGCGCAAGGAGGAGCCGTTACAGCCGCCTGTAATGCCAACACCGCCTATTAACACGCCGGCGCAAAAGCCTCGTGTGCGCAGAGTGGGCACATTAACCATGGGCGTGGCGCTTATTATTACAGGGCTTGCCCTTACAATGTCGCTTTTAATGCCGAATGTTGACATTATGCTTATAATTAAGCTTGCGCCGCTAGTGCTTGTGGCACTGGGACTTGAGATATTTATAAGCGCGTGCTTTAGTAAAAGCGAGAAGATTAAATACGACGGGCTGTCTGTTTTTATGTGCCTATTGCTTATTTTTGGCAGCTTTACAGCGTCCCTTGTGCCGACAGTGCTAATGTATGCAGGCCCGCAAAGAAGCGCGGCTATGGCAAATGTAGAGCGCGAAATAGAGGACATTTTGTTTGACAACCGCGACAAGATAAACGATATTTACGACGTGCAAATCTCGGTGAATTTTAACGAATTGCGCAAATTTACAGGGGACGAAACAGTGAAGGATTTAACCGCGTCGGATTATGTATATGCATATATTACGCTGAACGGCGAATATAAAACCGCCGAGGAATTTGCCAAGGCGGCAAAGCCCACCTGCGATTTACTCCTTGGCAAGGTGAGCAATGTGCGCAAAATAGAAGTTTCCATGCGAGATAATCAAGGGCTTGACAAGAAATTCAGCCTAATGCTGCGCGGCCGTTTCCACGCGGGCATGAGCGCAGAGGAGCTTGTAAAGCTTGTAGATACCTCTTACTATAATGCAGACGAAGGCTACTATATGAACCAAGAGGATTATGACCGTTGGCAGAAGGATAGGGAGCAGACGGCAGAACAGCCGGTGCAGGAAGAAACAGCGGCGACCTCCGATATGCAGCAGGCAAATGGAACCCCTGAGGTATTAACGCAGGAAGAAACAGCGGCAACCTCCGTGTCACAAACTGCGGCGTAATCTACGGAATAAATGCGGCACAAGTAAAGACGTTTTCATTTTGGAAAATAGGATTAGCTTATACGCATAACATAAATGGGCGGCATCGGTATTACCGATGCCGCCCATATTTAGTATAGAGCATTTATTCAATGCACAGTATACGTAAGCCGCCATTTAGCTTATAGCTTACATACTAAAGCCAAAAGATACTCAAGCTTTCAAGCATTTGTTAAAATACAGGCACAACGCTGCCGTCGTATTTGCTTTCGATAAACTTGCGCACTTCGTCGCTTTGCAGTGCTTTGATTAACGCCTTGATATCCTTGCTGTCCTCGTTGCCTTTTTGCACGGCGATAATGTTTGCACGGGCCTGTGCCACTGCGCCTTTAGGATCTTCGCTGGCAAGCACGGTTTTGTTTATGCCTGCACCAATGGCGTAGTTGCCGTTAATTACCGCTAAATCCACGTCTTTAATGGTGTTTGGTATCTGCTCTGCGGCAAGCTCTTTTATATCCACTTTTTTGCTTGCTGCTTTGTCTATGTCAAGCACGGTGGATTCAAGCCCTTTGTCGCCTGTCAGCGTGATAATGCCGTTTGCCTCAAGCAAAAGCAAGGCGCGTGCGCCGTTTGTTGCGTCGTTGGGTATGGCTATCATTGCACCGTCTTTAATGTCTGCAATAGTTGCGGTTTTGCCCGGATAAATGCCAAGTGGCTCAAAATGTATTGCACCGGCAGATACTAAATCGGTTTTGTTTTCTTTGTTAAACTGCAATAAATACGGCTCGTGCTGAAAATAGTTTGCGTCCAAATCGCCGTTATCCAAGGAAGTGTTTGGTATAACGTAGTCGGTAAATTCCACCACTTCAAGTGTGATGCCTTCTTTTTCCAAAATAGGCTTTACTACCTCTAATATTTCCGCATGTGGCGCAGGTGACGCGCCCACTTTCAGTATGCCGTCGTCTACCTTGGCTTTATTTCCGCAAGATGCAAGGCTAAGGGTAAGAGCCGCCGCAAGGGCTATTGTTATTATCTTTTTCATGTTTATTTCTCCTTAATTAATATTGTTAATTTACGTTTGTTTCGGCGTGCCGCAATGGTGTTAGCGGCTTTGCGATTTATTGATTGCGTTTATCCAGCTTTCGCGCAAGCAGATTAAATATCCACTGGATTACGCATACAATCACTACTAATATTATCACTGTAAGATACATCACCTTAGGCTCAAAGCGATTATATCCGTAATTGATACCGATATTGCCAAGGCCGCCTGCGCCCACTGCGCCTGCCATGGCACTGTAGCCGATAAGTGTGATAGTGGTGATAGACATGCCGCGCACAATGCCCGGCACACTTTCTACAAGCAGCACCTTTAGGATAATCTGCATATTGGTTGCGCCCATACAGCGCGCCGCCTCAATAACTCCTGTGTCTATCTCCTCAAGGCTTTGCTCTATCATTCTTGCCACAAATGGCGCGGCCGCAATGGATAGCGCCACTATTGCCGCGTTGCGCCCGATAATAGTGCCGATAATCGCGCGTGTAAGGGGGAATAAGGATATCATCAATATGATAAACGGTATGCTGCGCAATATGTTTACTATCCACCCAAATGCGGTGTTAAATGGCTTGTTTGGCGATATGCCGCCGGACTTGGTTGCAAATAATGCCACGCCCATAGGAACGCCGAGAATATAGGCAAATACAGCCGAAATCAACGTCATATATAACGTATCAATAGTGCCTATAATAAGCATTTCGGAATATTTAGTCAGTATCTCAAGCATCGTTTATCACCTCGTTTCCAAGCAGCATTTTTGTGATAGGGCTTGTGGGGCTTTGGAACACGTCCTCGGTAAAGCCCTCCTCAACAAAATGCGAATTATCTATAACTGCCACACGATTGCAAATGGCTTTAACCACGCTCATTTCGTGGGTAATTATCATTATGGTCACGCCCATTTTGCGGTTAATGTCTTTCAAAAGCTGCAAAACTGCCTTTGTGGTAAGGCTGTCGAGGGCGCTTGTAGGCTCGTCGCATAAAAGCACTTCGGGGTGTGTGGCAAGGGCGCGCGCTATGGCAACACGCTGTTTTTGCCCGCCGGAAAGCTGGCTTGGATATGCAAGAGCCTTGTCGCTAAGCCCCACAAGCTCCAAAAGCTCCTCCACACGCGCCTTTTCGACGTCTTTCGGTGTTTTGGCAAGGGATAGGGGAAAAGCGATATTGTCGTGAACGCTTTTTTGCATCAAGAGGTTATAGCCTTGAAATACCACTCCCATTTTGCGGCGCATATCTATAAGTGCGCGCCCCTTTAGGGTGGTGGTGTCGATGCCGTCCAGTAATATTTGCCCGCTTGTGGGCACCTCTAGCATGGACAAACAGCGCAAAAGTGTGGATTTGCCTGCGCCGCTCATGCCGATAATGCCAAAGATGTCGCCATCTTTCACCGTAAGGCTTACGTCCTCAAGGGCGATAACGGGTGCCCCGCTTGTTTTAAATATTTTGGTAAGATTTTCGATTTGTATCAAGATATATCCTCCTGTTGTAGATATGAAAATGCTTAAATATGCAATATTCCATGATAATTTATTTGTATAGCGGCTTTATTTGGCATGCAGAGTTTTTAATGAAGAACAAGCTGTTTGAAAGCATGTCGCGTGGTAATGCTTGTAAAAACAAAAAAACTCTCGTCCTTGCTGTTAAACAAGGACGAGAGCATAAAAGCTTCGTGGTACCACCTTAAATTCGCTTATTCCTTGCGGAAAAAGCCTTATACACTGCGGCTAAACATAGCTTACAGCGCGGCACTGTAACGGGTGCGCCCGTCGCAAGCTAAACAAATTCGCCTGCGCAACTCGAAAGACCATATTCGGCTATACTCGCTTTACCTCTTTTCACCGGCTGAGGCTCTCTTGGAAAGCTTATAAGGCTTACTCATCTTCGTCAATGTCTTTATCTTATGAAAGATATAAATATATTATAGCGCGAAAATTGCCGCTGTCAAGCTTTCGAGGGAAAAAAGTAAAAAAATAAAAAGTTAATATCCCAAAGTAAGCTTTACAGCGGAATTTGATACGAAATTTAGTGTGGTAGGGCATTGGTGGCAATTTTAATCTTGAAAATCAACCATAGCTGAAAAATGTGGCAATTTTAATCTTGGAAATTAACCGCAGTTAAACCATTGCAGTTAATAGCTTACGCCTAAAAATTCCTTTGTGTATATGCCGTTAAAGCATTTGTACAGCGGCTTAAATAAAGCCAAGGTCAGCACAAAATTGCCCACGCAGTGGGCTATATCAAAGGGAATACCGGCAAACCAATAGCTGATGCCTGCGTAAAGCCCACCTGTAATAAAATATGGCAGGGCGCAAAGCGCACCAAAGCAAAGCCCAAATACCCCTGCGATAACCGCCCAAAGCACAGCGGAGGTGTTGCGGCGGAAAAACCACGCAAAGAGTATCAGCACAGGCCAAATATACAGCCAGCTAAACCACCATATGCCAAAGCCGTACAAAAGCCCTTGCAAAATCACAAACACAGCCACAGCCCATATGGCAACAGCAGGCGTAAAGCAAAGGGTGTACAATATTATCAGTAAGGAGCAAAGCTCTATATTAGGCAAAAACGAAAGCACCACCTGCGCTACCATAAGTATTGCGGCTAATATAGCACCAAGGGCAAGCTTTTTAGCGCGCATATTAGTATGTGCTTAAAGTAAGCTCAAAGGTGTCGCCGTCTGCAATAGGTGTAGTGTCGGCGCCTGTGTTCACCTGTTCGCCTGCTTTAGTAATGCACCACCACTCGTTTTTGGCGGCATTTGCGGCTACACCGTCTACCTTGGTGATAAACAGGCCGTATTGCCCCATATCGCCCTCTACAATTTTTTCGTCCAGTAAAGCATCGCCCAAAAATTCGGCGTTTGTTTTAATGTCGAAATCCTTTGTGGATTTGTCGGCAAACATTACCTGCACGGCAATCTCTTTAGCACCGGCTTGACCTTTTGGCGCAAATATAAAATAAGCACCTGCTAAAATGACGATAGCGCCAAGCAGTGACGCAAGGGCAATGAGAATTTTCTTGTTTTTTGCTTTCATGTTGTTTCTCCCTTTATTTCAATATCAGAATAATTTAATTCGTTATTAACAGCACAAAGCGGCAGATAAAGCCAAAGCCGCACAGCCGCGCAATGCAAAGCTTGCCTAGCCATGCAAGCCAAAGCCGCACAGCCGCGCCAAGCACAGCCGCCTAGCTATGCCAAGCCACTTAGCCATGCTAAGCAAAGCGGGCTTTAAGCAAAGCCGCCTTGTGCCGTACAAATGATAAATAAAAAGCACCCGTACTTAAAATACAGGTGCTTTATTTTCATAATGTACCGTATTCATTCTCGTGAATAACGCACATTGCAAGCCCGGTAATCTGACTTATTATTAAGCGCCCTAATACAAAAGCGCAAAATACTTCACAGTGGCGGAACCGTGTGGGCGTCTATACCCAGCTTCCCCGGAACATGCTTGCAATATTATTAAATTTTCTTTTTAAAGAATACCATAATTTTGTAAAACAATCAATAGCTGTAAAATAAAAGCCGCAGATTGCAAACAGCCAAGTGCAAAGCAAAAGCCATTAAGCCGCAAAAAATCCGCTTTGATCAGGGCATTAAATGCCGAGCCAAAGCGGATTTGTGCAATGTGTTAAAATATAGCCGATAAATAGCCTTGTTGTGCCATATTTGCAGCTTTGCTATGTGATTAGCCCACGGGCGGAGCAGAGCCCCGCCCCTACAGAGCGTGCGCAAGATAGGACACATGGTTAATCGTGCCGCGAGCCGTGTGATAATAACCGCCTTGCGGCTGTTATTAAAGGCTATTTATTAATATTTGCTTCCCATGTCGAAGTCGCTATATTCGTTTTTTTGAACGGCGGCTTTTTCTGTGGGCTTTTTTGCCTCGGAGGCACCTGCTACGGTAAACTGTGCTACAAGGTCTTTAAGCATTTGCGCTTGGCCCGATAGCTCCTCGCTTGCGGCGGCAGATTCCTCTGCTGTGGCAGAGTTTGTTTGTACTACGGAGGATATCTGGTCTACGCCCAGTGTTACCTGTGCGATAGATGTAGCTTGCTCGTCGCTGGCACTGGATATTTCGTTGATAATGCGTGTTACCTCGGTGGTGTCTGTTACTACGGCTGTAAGTGCCTTAGCGGTATCGTCTGCAAGGGTAGTGCCGCGTTTTACCGACGCTACCGAGCCAGCGATAAGCTCCGTTGTGCCCTTTGCCGCCTCGGCAGATTTGCTTGCCAGATTGCGCACTTCGTCTGCCACTACGGCAAAGCCTTTGCCGGCAGCCCCTGCACGCGCCGCCTCTACAGCGGCATTAAGTGCAAGGATATTCGTCTGGAACGCAATGTCCTCTATGGTTTTGATAACCTTGCCTATTTCCTGTGACGAGCGGCTGATGTCGCCCATGGCAGCGATAAGCTCTTGCATCTTGTTGTTGCCTATGGTTACAGATTCGCTTGTTTCTATAGATAGCGAGCTTGCGTTTTTCGCGCTCTCTGCGTTTTGGCGTACCTGCGCGGATATCTCGGTGATAGACGCCGCCAGCTCCTCTACGCTGCTTGCTTGCTCTGTAGCACCTTGGCTAAGTGCCTGCGCACCTGCCGACACTTGGTCGGAGCCACCGGACACTTGGTCAGACGCGATGTTAATCTGGGTTAAAGCGTCGCTTAAATTGCTGTTTATCTCGCGTACAGACTCAAGCAATGCGCTAAAATCGCCCACGTAAACCTCGCGGTTTTTGCTCTTAATGTCGAAATTGCCGTTTGCCATTTCGCCCAGTAAGTATCCCACGTCGCCAATCATGCCGTTTAGCGCGTCTACAATAGTAACGGTTGCGTCGGCAAGCATGCCTGTTTCGTCCTTTGCCTTAATGTCGGGCACAGGGGCTGTAAGGTTGCCCTCTGCCAATAGCAAAAGCCTGTCTTTGCATGCAGTAATGGGCTTGCCTATGCCGTTTGCCAGTGCAAATGCAAGCAATACCGCCATTAATATAGAAACTACAAGCAGTGCCACGGTAATAAGTATGCCTGTGTAGGTAGACTGCATAAAGTCCGACGTGTGGGCGGTGATAGCCACGCTCCACCCTGCGGCGGCAGGTATAGGCGCAAAGCCCGAAAACTTAGGTACGCCGCCAAATATGTATTTATGAAAGCCTGTTTCGCCGGCGTGCATTCTGTCGTGGATATCAGAAAGCACTTTCAAGCTACTGTCTGTTTTAGCCATTTCTTGGATATTTTCGCGGTTATTCACAGCGTCGATATTTGGATCGGCAATGGTAAAGCCGTTTTTATCAATAATATAGCAAGAGCCTGTAGGGCTTACTTTAATTTCCGAAACGATGTCTATTAAAAATTCCGGCTGCGGCGCAAAGTATACTGCGCCCACTACTCTTGTGCCGGGTATGCCCTTGTCCCACAAAGGGGCGGCAATTATCAAAGAATATGTTCCTGTAATTTTGCTAAGCACAGGGTCGCTTACATATCCCTCGCCCTTCATAGCGGCTTTAAAATAATCGCGGTCGGAAAAATCTTTCCCATCGAATATGCTTTTGCCGCTTGCGTCTAATATGTTGCCTCTTGCAAAACCATAGGTTTTCACCTTTTGGTCTATTATGGTTTGCTTGTCTGCAACGGTGCTTGTTTCGGCAGAAAGCCGCGCAATACTACCTGTTTCTTTAGCAATATTCATCACTATCTCAAGGTCCTTGCTAATGCGCTCCGCAGTAACACTGGCAGTTTCCGTCATAGTTTGCCCAAGCAGCTTTTGCGTGCTGTTATAGTTGATAAAAATGCACACAGCACCAAGCATAATAAGCGAAACAGCAACTGTAAGTATCATGTTCACTAAAATTTTGGCTTTTATACTTTTCACAATAAATCCTCCTCTTGCTTTTGATTAATTATTCACCTACGCTTATGATAATACATATAAGGGATAAAATCAACAAAAGATTGTAAAAAACACAATAAAACACCGATATTATACACAAAAAAACAAGTTGTTATTTTAAAACACAAATGTTACAATAAACAAAACAATATTTTGTAGGCAACGGTAAAACACAATGTAGGAAATTGCAAAACATAATGCATGCAACTGTCAACCATAATGTAGGCAGCGGTCTTGACCGTTCCGAGTCACACATTCCGCCCACATACATTCCGCACATTGCTATAAATACTAATAAATAAAGGTGGTTTCGCTATG